>NZ_UETR01000047.1:0-22204 GCF_900491745.1 Candidatus Amarolinea aalborgensis
CTGTCGTCCGCATAGTTGTTGCGCACCGTGCTGTGACTCATGACCAGGGTGTCCTGGTTGTAGATGCCGCCTCCTACCTCACTCACCCCGCCGCCGGGCGTACCGGCCTGATTCGTGTGCACGGTGCTGCCCAGCAAGGTCAGGTTGTTTTCGTTGAAGATGCCGCCGCCGTTGGTGCCTGCGCTGTTGTTGCTGATCGTGCTGTTGACCAGCGTGGCTGAGGCGGTGCTGCCAATCCACAGGCCGCCGCCGCGGTCGCTGGCGGCGTTGTTGTTGTTCAGATTCAAGTTGACGGCTTCGAGTGTGCCCCCAAGCAGCGCGATGCCGCCGGCCAAGGTGGCAGCCGTGTTGTTGTTGATCGTGCTTTCTCTCAAGGTCAACGCGCCGCTTTCGTTCGCAATGCCGCCGCCGGCATTGCCGGTGCTTACATTGCTGGAGACTGTGACATTGTGCAGCGTCAGCGTGCCCGCGCTGCGGATGCCGGCGCCTAATGACGTGGTGCGACCGTTGCGCAGCGTGACATCGGAGATAGTGACGGTGTTGCCGCTCAACACCTGGATAACCCGATCCAGGGTGGTTGCGCCGTTGGCGTCAATGGTGGTGTTGCTGCCAACGATGGTCACATCGTCAGTGATGTCCAGGTCGCCGTTCACCGCAGTGTCATCCGCACCCACACGAGTCAGCGTGTAAGTGACATTGGCTTGCAGGGTGATCGTGTCTACGCCCGCGCCCGCCGCGCACGCGTCCACCGCCTGATTCAGGTTGGCCGCACGGATGGCCTCGCGCAAGGCGCAGTCGCCATCGGCGTTCAGTTCGTCGGTCAATGTGTTGACCAGGATGTTGGCGCCATCAGGCGCCGCGGCCGGCGTCGCCCACGCAGCGCTAGACCACAACAGGCTGACCAACAAGAGCAGATGCAGCACAACTAGCCGAGCCTTCATGAGCTAATCCCCCATTCTTCTGTAGCCGACAGCGGGTGGCCTTTCTCGATTCACTTGAGGTACAAGTGTAGCACAAAAAGTGCGCATATGGCAAGTAAAATATCGCATGGTTGCATGGCCTTGTCAGCGGCGCCTGTCCACACCTGCCCGTATCGCATCGGACAAAATCCCGCATTTCAGGTATAATCTGCGGCGCACGATGAATAACCGTCAGGCGAGGGTGAGGGAATGGCCGGAGAACGTATTTTGATCGTTGAGGACGAGCGCGCCGTCGCGCGCGGCCTGACCTATGCGCTGCAAGCCGAGGGTTTTCAAGTCACCTGGGCCGAAAACGGCCAACGGGCGCTCGACCTGACTGCGCAGACCGATCCGCACCTGATCGTGCTCGATATTCGCTTGCCCGACATCAACGGCTTCGATGTCTGCCGCCGTTTACGCAGCCAGGGCCGGCGCCAACCGATCTTGATGCTGACGGCGCGCGACGAGGAACTGGACAAAGTGCTGGGTCTGGAGCTGGGTGCGGATGATTACGTCGTCAAGCCCTACAAGCTGCATGAGCTGATCGCGCGCATCCGCGCGCTGCTGCGCCGCGCCTATGGCGAACTGGCCGCCGCCGTGGCTGGCGCGCGCCTGCGCTTTGGCGATATCGAATTGGACCTGGAACGCCTGCTGGTCACGCGCCGCGGCCAGGCGGTGGATTTGACGCCGATCGAGTTCCGCCTCCTGCGCTACCTGGTCAGCAATGCCGAACGCCCGGTGACCCGCGACGCGCTGATCGAAGCGGTGTGGGGCTACGAAGGCGACCTGGGCAGCGATCGCACGATTGATGTCCACATGCGCCATCTGCGCGCCAAGTTGGAGGATGACCCCGCGCGTCCCCGCTGGCTGCTGACTGTGCGCGGCATGGGTTACAAGTGGGCGCGTGAGCCAGGCAAGCCGTGAGCCTGACGATGAATGGCCGACAGAAGGCCAGGATTTCACCTATCCCGAGGGCGCAACCGTGAATGAAAACAGCCATTCCGCGGCAATCCGTGTTCATCCGCGGCCTGTTGTCAGGTTAGTTATCCATGCGCCGGGGCGCACAACCGTGGATGAAAACAGGCAATCCGTGGCGATCCGTGTTCATCCGCGGCCTGTTGTCAGGTTAGCGCCATGAACCCACAACGGATCGTGTCATTGGCGCCGAGTACGACCGAGATTCTGTACGCGTTGGGCGCAGGCGAGCGCGTGGTCGGCGTCACCCGCTACTGTGACTGGCCGCCGGAGGCGCGCCAGAAAGCCCTCGCTGTGGGCGGGTGGCTCGATGTCAAGGACGCCCGCCTGGCCGACCTGGCGCCTGATTTGATCGTGGCCGCAACCTCGCTGCCGGATCGCGTCAGCGCTCGCCTGGAAGCCGGTGGGCTGCCGGTGCTCAGTGTGGACCCCAAAACGATGGATGACGTTCTGGAGACGATTGACCTCATCGGTCAGGCGGTGGGCGCGGCGGTCATGGCGCGGGTGCTTGTAGATGATATTCGCCGACGCATGGCAGCCATTGCGGCGGCTTCGGCCCGCCGGCGGCGACGCCCGCGTGTCTACCTGGAGGATTGGCACAAGCCGCCCACGGCCGCCGGTTATTGGGCGCCGGAGCTGGTGGCCTGGGCAGGCGGCGAGAGCGGGCTGGCGCGGCGAAGACAACCCAGCGCGGAGGTGACGGATGCCCAGGTGCTGGCGTACGATCCCGAAGTGATCGTGCTGGCATGGAGCGGTTTTGGCATGAGCGCACAGGCGCAGCAAGTCGCGGCGCGCCCGGGCTGGGCGCAGGTGACGGCGGTGCGCAATGGGCAGATGCATGTGATAGATGATCGTCTGCTCAGTCGCCCTGGCCCACGCCTGCTGCTCGGATTACGCCAGTTGGCCGCTGTTCTGGCTGCGGTGGAGTAGCGCCTTGAATCTGCCGTTGACCGCCGCACATAAGGCCTGGTATCCCCAGGCGGTCGAGACGCTCGCAACCTGGGTTCTACAGCCGGAGCAAGCGCCCGCGGCCGCGGCTGCCTGGCCCGCCGCGGCCTGGGAAACCTTCGGCATTGCCGCCTACCTGCACGGCGTTCTGCCGCTTCTTTGGGCTATGCCGTGGCGCGCGCAGCTGCCGCTTGCGGTGCAGGATACGGTGGAGGCCGGCTATCGCGCCAACGCGCAGCGCAATGAGCGCCTGCTGGCTGACTTGAGCCGGGTGCTGACAACCCTGGCTGCAGCCGGCATCCCCGCCATGCCGCTCAAAGGCAGCCTGCTGCTCGAAGGCAACGTCTACGACGACGCAGCCCTGCGCTCACTGCACGACCTGGATTTGCTGGTGCTCCCGGAACACCTGGCCGCGGCAACGCAAGTCTTGCAGGCGATCGGTTATCGGATCGAGAATCGCACGTGGCGCCATGTCGTGCTGCATCCGCCCGGCGCTGCGACCATCGTTTCCTGGGCGCAGGATCACCCGGACAACCCGCGCTATCTCGACCTGCACAGCCATGTACGTGAAGAGTTTCGCGGCGCCAGCTACGATCTGACGCCGCTGCTGTGGCAGCACGCCCGGCCGCGCCCCTTCCTGGGCGTCACGGCTTGGGCGCCTGCAACCCCTGTGCTCCTGCACCACCTCGCCGTCCATGCCTCGATTTCACTGCTCGAGCGCGTGCTGCGCCTCGTCCACCTGGTTGACCTGGCGATGTTGACGCAAGGCCGGCCGACCGACGCCCTCGCGGACGCATTGATGCCCCTCAGCGCAGATGGCGCGCGCTTCCTTTACCCCGCTCTCGGCCTCTTGGCGCACTACCAGCCGCACGGTTCGCTGGCGCCGCTCACCGCACACCTGGCCGGCCAGGTGCATGCACCGTTAAGCGCCTGGCTGCACGCCAGCCGCCTCTCCAACCGCACCTTTGGCATGGAGCCGACGACTCGCCCCGGCGAGATGCTGCGCGTTTGGCCGCGCAATCGCCGCGAGCAGCTCCTGGCCGTGCAGCGCACCATCTTCCACTCGCGCAGTGAGCTGGCCGCGCTCTACCCGCGGCTGAGCGCCTCGCCCTTCTTCTGGCTGGCGCAGATTCGTTTCTGGGGCCGCCTGGTTGCCTCGTGGACTGGTCGCAGTTGGCGCAGCGTGCGGATGCGGGGAGGCGCGCATGACGCTTAGTCTGCGCCGCGCGGCCGCGCTCGTCCTGGGGTTGACGCTGACGGTGAACGCCTTGAACTATCTGCGCGACGCCGCGCTGGCCGCGCGCTTCGGCGCCAGCCCAACCAGCGACGCCCTCTTCAGCGCGCTCCTGCTGCCGGCCATCTTGCAGCAGATGCTCGTGGCTGGCACCTTAGCGCCGGCCGTGGTGCCCGTGTACCTGGAGGTGCGGCGCACGAGCCAGGCCCGCGCCTGGCGCCTGATCTGGCAGGCGCTGCTCGGCGTCGCCGGCGGGCTGATTCCGCTGGCGGCGCTGGCCGTTTGGCAGGCCCCCGCGCTGGTCAACGTGCTTTTCCCCGGCTTCGACGCCGCCACGCAGGCTATGACCGTGCAGGCGCTGCGGTTCTTTCTGCCAGGCGCAGTCTGCCTGATCCTGGCCGGCCTCACCGGCGCGCTGCTCAACGCGCACGAGCACTTTGTCGTGCCTGCGCTCACGCCTGGCCTGGGGAGCGCGGCGGCGTTGGCGTTGCTGGCGTTGCAGCCCGCGGCCGCCGTTCCCGCCGTGGCGTTGGTCGTCGCCCTGGCGATGGGCGTGCAGTTCCTGGTACACGTGCCCGCGTTGCTGGTCACCGCGCGGCCAGGCCGCGACCCGTTGCCCAGCGATGCGCCGGTCGGGCGGCCCAGTCGTGCGCCCTGGCAGCGCGTGCTCAGCCTCAGCCTGCCGCTCTTCGCCTACGTCAGCCTGTCGCAGATCACAACGCTGGTGGAGCGCGTCTTTGCCTCGCACTTGGGCGCGGGCGCCGTGGCGCGCTTGACGCTGGCGCAGAAACTTTCGTCGTTGCCGCTCTTTCTGGTGGCCGGCTCCCTGGCCGTGGTCATTTTCCCCAGGCTGGCTGCCCTGCAGGTAGACGGTGCGGCTTTCCGCGCGGCGCTGGCTGCGGGGCTGCGTTCTGCGCTGCCGCTGCTGCTCATCAGCACGGTCTGGCTCATCAGCGGCAGTCAGCTCCTGGTGGCGCTGCTCTATCAACACGGCCGCTTTTCCGCGCAGGACAGCGCGCTGACCGCCGGGCTGCTGCAGGGCTATGCGTTGGGGTTGGCGCCGGCCGGCCTGGGCGCTATTCTGCTCAAAGCCCTGCACGCACGCCAGGATGTACGTTCCCCGCTGGCCGTGGCCGCCGTCAGCCTGGTCTGTTACCTGGCCCTGGCGGCCCTGTGCAGCCGCGCGTGGGGCGCCGTGGGATTGGCGCTGGCGCTTTCGACCACCGCCGTCATCTCCACCTGCCTGCTGGCCCTGGTCCTGGTGCAGCGGCATCAAGCCCTGGCCTGGCGGCGCCTGTTGACCGATCTGCGGGCGCTTTTGCCCGCGACGTTGGCGGCTTTGGCCGTCGGCTGGCTGGCGGAAGCCTGGCTGCGGACTTCGGCGAGCTCAGTCGAGCCGCCGACGCCGGGCGCGGCGCTGCCCGCGCTCCTCTTGCGCCTGCTCGTCCTGGCCCTGGCTGGCGGCAGCGTCTTTTTTCTCTTGGCCCGCCGCGCCGGCTTTGTGCAGGGCGACTTGCGCGCCTGGTTCGGGCGACTGCGGGGCCGCGGGCCGGCGCCGGGTTCGCAGTCGAAGGTCTAAGCCCATGCACGTCATTTTCGATATGACTTTTCCCGCGCGCAACCGCAGCGGCATCGGCGTTTACGGCCGGGAGCTGCTGGCGGCGCTGCGCCGCGGCGCACCGGCGGGCTGGGCGATCGAGGCTTTTTGCGCGCCCGGCTTTGCGTACAAGCCGGATGCGCTGCGCAAGGTGGCCGACGGCGCAGCCTTTGTGCTCGGCATCGAAGCCGCGCTGCCGCTGCATGTTTGGCGGCGACGGCCTGACCTGCTGCACGCGCCGGCCTTCATTGCGCCGCTTCTGCCCCTCGGCTGCCGGTTGGTGCTCAGTTGTCATGACACCATCCTGGAGGACGGCTGGCAGGGGTTCCATCCGGCCTGGCGCCTTTTTCACCGCCTGTCCATGCAGCGCGGGCTGCGCCGCGCCGCGGCCGTGCTGACGCCATCGCAGCAGACCGCGCGCGATCTGGCGCGGGTCTACGGCGTAGACGCCGCCCGGCTGCACGTCATTCCCCACGGACTCAACCCGGTCTTTCGGCCCGCGGCGCCGGCGTCGGTGCAGACTGTGCTGGCGCGCCTGGGCGTACGGCCGCCATTCGTGCTGTGCGTCAGCGCGCAGGTCGAGCGCAAGAACCTGGTGCGTCTGCTGGAGGCGTTCGACCGCGTACACCGCGTGCGCGTGCAGCCTGACCTGGCGCTGGCGCTGGTCGGTCCGCCTGGCAACGCCAGCCTGCGCGTGCAGCAAACCATCACCCGGCTCGATCTGCAGACTGCGGTTCACTGCCTGCCGGCGGTCACAGACAGCGACCTGGCCGCGCTCTACAGCGGCGCAGCGCTCTTCGTCTTTCCCTCGCTCGCCGAGGGCTTTGGCCTGCCGATCGTGGAAGCGCAGGCGTGCGGCGCGACCGTGGTTACCAGCAACTGCGGCGCGATGGCCGAGGTGGCCGGCGGCGCGGCCATCCTCGTGGATCCGACGCGGGTGGATGCGCTGGCCGATGCCATGCAGCAGGCGCTGACCGATCACGCCGCCCGCGCGCGCCTGCAGGCGCAGGGCTTGGCGCATGCGGCTGCGTTCACCTGGGCGCGCACGGCGCAGGCGACCCTGGATGTCTATGAGCAGGTCGCACACACCCAAAAGAAAGCATAACGAACCATGACCATTGCCATCCGAGACCTGACGACGTTCGACGAATTTCAGCAGGTGCGCCAGATTCAACAGCGCTGTTGGGGCTTCACCCACGGCGAAGGGCTGTATGCGCCCCTGCTCATCTCGGCTGCGCGCAACGGCGGCATGGTGCTCGGCGCGTTCGATGGCGCGCAGATGATCGGCTTCCTCTTCGGCTTCCTGGGCATGAACCCCGATCGGCGCCTCAAGCTCTGCTCGCAAACCATGGGCGTGCTGCCGGACTATCGCAACCGCGGCGTCGCCGCGCAGCTCAAATGGGCGCAGCGCGTGCGGATGCTGGCCGTGGGCATTGATTTGATCACCTGGACGTTCGACCCGCTGGAAGCGCCCAATGCGCGCCTGAATCTGCACACCCTGGGCGCCACGGTTTTCGCCTACGACCGCAACCTCTTTGGTGAAGACTTTGGCGAGCTGGGGCGCGGCTTGCCCAGCGACCGCTTTCAGGCCAGTTGGTGGATCAGCAGTCCCCGCGTCAACCGCCTGGCGGCCGGCGAGGCTGCGCCGCCCGAGCAACTGGCCGGCCCCCAAGCCAATCCGTGCGCCGGCGACGGCCTGGCGCGGCGCATCGTCCACACCGACCTGGCGCTCTCGTCGCCCGTGGTGCACGTCGAGATCCCAGCGGACATCCAGGCCCTCAAACGGGCCGATCTGGCCCTGGCGCGGGATTGGCGCCAGCAAACGCGTCTTGTGTTCGAAGCCTATCTCGGCCGCGGCTATGTCGTGACCGATCTGCTGCGCCTCCCTGCGCCCGGTGGTCGGCAAGCGATCTATCGCCTGCAAAGAGATGACGGGCCATACGGCGAACGCGTTTTGGGCTTTGCTGGTTATGGACTATAATTCAGGCGAGTGGCCCACATAGGTCCATGCCTGTGATGTGTACACCGGGAAAGCAATTGAGGTAATGCATGGTTACTGGCTGGCGCAGCCGGACGCATTTCGTTTGTTGGCAAGATCAGAAGGAACCCTCCGCCCATGTCATCGCGTAATGGCCGTCGTTCGCAATTGAAGTGGCTTGTCCCCGGAATGTACGTCAAGCGATGGTTGTTGTTGCTCATGTTCGGGACCATCGTCCTGAGCTTGGGCCTGGCGATGCTGCTGCGGGGCGCGTCGAACAACGAGTTACTTTCGCCGATCATCTACTATGGTCTGCTGCAATTTGTGGATCGGCCGTGGCGCGCGTTGGCTTTTTCTGGCGTCGGGATTGGCCTGATTGGCCTGGCTCTTTTTCGCCTGAGCCAGGCTTTGGTGGAACCATTCCTGCGGCCGGGGCAAAACAGCGTGGTTGACATCGTGTACGAACATCGCCGGCGACGCGGCGGGCCGAAGGTCGTTGCCATTGGCGGCGGTACCGGCCTTTCCACGCTGCTGCGCGGCCTCAAAAGCTACACCGACAACATCACCGCGATTGTCACCGTGGCCGATGACGGCGGCTCCTCCGGTCGTCTGCGCCAGGAATTAGGCCTGCCGCCCCCAGGTGATTTTCGGGCGTGCATTGCCGCGCTCTCCGAAGCCGAAACCTTGACCACCAGCCTGTTTGAGTATCGGTTCAGCGAAGGCATGGGGCTGAATGGCCATTCCTTCGGCAACCTGTTCATCGCCGCCATGACCAACATCACCGGCAGCTTCGAGAGCGGCCTGGCCGAGGCCAGCCGCGTGTTGGCGGTGCGCGGGCAGGTTGTACCCTCTACGCTGCAAGATGTGACGCTGTGCGCAGATTTGCGCGAAGAAACGGCCGACGGCCTCTCGGGCTGGCGCCGCGTCGAAGGTGAATCGGCCATTCCTGCGCTAGGCCAGCGCATCGAACGCGTTTTTCTGCAGCCCGAAGATGCCCGCGCCTTTCCGGCCGCAGTCAAAGCGATTCTCGACGCTGACCTGATCGTGGCCGGGCCTGGCAGTCTCTTCACCAGCGTACTCCCCAACCTGTTGGTGGATGGCATCGCGCGTGCGGTCAAGGCCGCGCGTGCGCCGCGCGTCTACATTTGCAACGTGGCGACGCAGCCGGGCGAGACCGCAGGCTTCGGCGTGCTGGAGCATATCGAGTCGCTCAGCCGCCACGTGGGCGCCGGTCTTTTTTCCTATGTGCTGGCAAACAACAACACCCGCGTGCCGGTGCCTGCGCATGCGGCCCATTTCGAATGGGTCAGCCCACCCACGGATGATTTGCCTGGCATCTCCGTTTACCTGGCTGATCTCGTGGACCGGCGGCGGCCCTGGCGGCATGATAGCGAGCTGTTGGCTAGCGCCGTGATGCAGCTCTACGCGCAGGTGACAAGCGCGCAAATTCGCTCTGAAAAAGCTGCCCTAAATCATAATGTTTCCACGCCGACTGTAGTACGATCTCACTGAAATGGCAGATAGCCAGGACAAGATTCAATCACTAAGTCATGCGTCCGGCGGAATCAAGCACGCGCCGGGCAGCGAAAGAGGATGGAATATGGACAAGAAGACGATTCGTGATATTGACGTCAATGGCAAACGCGCACTCGTGCGCGTTGATTTCAACGTGCCCATCAAGAATGGCGTTGTCAACGACGACACCCGCATGCGCGCCGCGCTGCCAACCCTCAACTATCTGCTCGATCATGGGGCTTCCTTGGTGCTCATGTCGCACCTGGGACGGCCCAAGGGCGGCCCGGATCCCAAGTACACGATGCAGCCGCTGGTTGCTCCCTTGAGCGAACTGCTGGGCCGCCCGGTCCAGTTTGCCGGGGATTGCGTTGGCCCCGTGGCCGAGGCTGCCGCGGCCGCGCTGGCGCCAGGCGAGGTGCTGCTGCTCGAAAACACCCGCTTCCACCCCAGCGAAGAGAAGAACGATCTCGAGCTTGCGCAGCAGATGGCGAAGTTGGGCGACATCTTTGTCAACGATGCGTTCGGCTCGGCCCATCGCGCCCATTCGTCCACCGAAGGCGTCGCGCGCTATCTGCCCGCGGTGGCCGGTTTCTTGATGGAAAAGGAGCTCGCATTCCTGGGCAAAGCCCTGGACAAGCCGCAGCGCCCCTTCGTTGCCATCCTGGGCGGCGCCAAAATTTCGGACAAGATTGGCGTCATCGAGGCGCTGTTGGCCAAGGTGGACTCGCTGCTGATCGGCGGCGGCATGGCCAACACCTTCCTCAAAGCACAGGGTTATGACCTGGCCGATTCGTTGGTCGAAGAGAGCAGCCTCGACATGGCCCGCGCTCTGATGGACCGCGCCGGCGCCAGGCTCCTCTTGCCCGTGGATGTGGTGATCGCCGATAAGTTCGACGCCGAAGCGGCCAGCCAGGTCATGCCCATGGCCGACATCCCGGCCGGTTGGCGTGTGCTCGATATTGGCCCGGCCACGGTGGCGCACTTCAAGGAGGCGCTGCAGCCAGCCAAAACCGTCGTTTGGAATGGCCCGATGGGGGTCTTCGAGTTCCCGCGCTTTGCGGCTGGCACGTTTGCCATCGCCGAGGTGCTGGCTGGCCTGCACGCCACCACCATCATTGGCGGCGGCGATTCAGCAGCCGCGGTTGAACAGGCAGGCCTGGCTGACAAGATGACCCACATCTCGACCGGCGGCGGCGCCAGCCTGGAATTTCTTGAGGGCAAGAAACTGCCCGGCGTCGAAGCGCTGCTGGATAACTAGCCCACGCTTCGCCAGCCACGTGGCAGGATTTATTTCGTCGAGGTAAAGATCATGCGTAAACCCATTATCGCGGGCAACTGGAAGATGAACAAGACAGTGGCCGAGGCGCTCACCCTGGTGGTCAACCTGCGGTCCGCACTCGATGCTATTCCGGCCGTCACCAGCGTCGTCTGCCCGCCTTTCACCGCGTTGGCCCCTGTCAAACAGGCGCTCAACGGCTCACACGTCGGCTTGGGCGCTCAGAATCTATTCTGGGAGGAGAAGGGCGCGTTCACCGGCGAGGTGGCGCCCAACATGGTGGCCGAGCTGTGCCAGTACGTCATTCTGGGACACTCGGAACGCCGCCAATACTTTGGCGAAACCGATGCCAGCGTCAACCGCAAGGTCAAAGCGGCCCTGGCGCATGGGTTGATTCCCATCATCTGCGTGGGCGAGAACCTGGAGCAGTATGAGGCCGGCGCAACCGATTCCGTCGTGCGCCAGCAGGTCAACGGCGCGTTGGTCGGGCTGACGGCCGAGCAGGTGGCCGGGCTGGTCATCGCGTATGAGCCAATCTGGGCCATTGGCACGGGCAAGGCCGCGACGGGCGCGGCCGCCAATCAGATCATCAGCCTCAGTGTTCGCGGCCCCGTCGCCGACCTGTACGGAGAGGCGGTGGCGCAGGCGGTGCGCGTGCAGTACGGCGGCAGCACCAACGCCAAGAACATGGCCGAATACATGCAGCAGCCTGACATTGACGGCGCGCTCGTCGGCGGGGCCAGTCTCAAGGCTGAAGATTTCATTGAGATGGTTCGTATCACCGCCAACGTACGCGGCTAATCCTCACCACAGAAAAGCCGGGCTCTCACAGGAGAACCCGGCTTTTTTTCTTCTACGCGCCAGTTTGCAAGCGCGCCTGATTCTGACTACAATAGCGCGCACAATCAGTGCTCGGTGCGGGGTGACGGTTGAACGACTGGATTCCACTTTTCTGGACAATTGGCTCGCTGGCGGCCTTGTGGATCGTGGCGCGTTGGATCAGCGCCCACATTCAAGCCCTGGGCTGGCTGATCGCCGGCCACGCGGATGGCGCCGTGGTGGCATTGTGGGTCATCCTTTTTCCCGGCATCCTCGTGCATGAGTTGAGCCACTGGCTCGTGGCGAAAATGCTCGGCCTCAAGGTCAAGCTGCCCAACCTCTATCCCAAACGTCATGGCAAACACATTCGCCTCGGATCAGTGACCGTGGCGTCGGGCGGCCATTTGCTCGACAGTTTCGTGGGCATGGCGCCGTTCCTGCTGGGCAGCCTCAGCGTGCTTGTGCTTGGCGCCAGCGTCTTCGATGTGACCGGCCTGGTGCGCGGCGTCACACAAGCTGGCCTGGCGGGCGCGCTGCAAGGTCTGCTGGGCGTGCTGAAGGTCTCCGACGCCTGGTTGTGGCTCTATCTGACGTTCGCCATCAGCAACGCCATGTTCCCCAGTCCCAGCGATACCGAGCCAGTGCGCCCCGTGCTCATGTTCAGCGGTCTGTTGATCTGTCTCGCGCTGATTGTCGGCTGGACGCCCCAGCTTGGGCCAGATCTCGTGGCCGCCATCAACCGAATCCTGCTGGTGCTGGCCGAGGCGTTTACGTTCGTCCTGGTGGTGGACGTCGGCTGTGGGGCGCTGATCATCCTGTTGGAGTTCGTCCTGGGCGCGTTGCGCGGCCAGCGCGTGGTCTTCGAGTCGTCAGGGGACTCAAGCCGGCGCAAAGGACGCTAGGCTGACAAATCCCATGGTTCTGCCTCTTCGCTGAATAACTTCGGCGCTCCGAGCCGGCTCACGGTTCCGGCTTGAGGATGCCCACCCGACGCATGCGGGCAAACACGGACGTATCATGCGGCGCTTTGCGCAGCGAGCGGGTGAGGTCGAGACCGGCGTAGTGCAGATTCTTGTGCATGCCGCCGCGCCACAGGGCTGAGTGGGTCACATCGTAGACGATCCCAGCATACGCAATGTACGCTGGACGCCCTTGCTGTCCATCGAAGCGGCGCAGTTCCGTCTCCGTGTAATGCGGCTCGGCGCCCAACGCCGGAATGGTGAGCAGGTCAGTCGTGTGGGTCATGGAGAGCTGTGCATCAGACTGATTCCAACTGCATCTGCAGAGCCGGTAGATGTTCCCGATCATGCTCAGCAATGCCCGCCAGGAGGCCGCCCACGGTGACGACCCGTTCGCCAACCTGGTACGCCGCCTGCAGTTGTTCCTCGCTGAGAAAAGTCACATTCCAGGTGGTCTCTTCGCGCTGCAACGCCAGGCCGCGCAGCACTTCCGGCCAGCTCCAATCGCGCAGCCGCCGGTAGTTGCGCTCATTCCAGGCTTCCAACTCGGCGTCGCTGCGAATCCATTCCACTAGGCGGCCATCGCCCCACAGCACTTTCTGCGCGACCGTCAACAGGCGATCTTCCCAGGCTGTGATGTGCGCCACCACATCTTTGATGGACCAGCGGCCGACTGAGTACGGCTTGAGGATGACTTCTTCGGGCAGCGCCCGCAGGACGGTCAGCAGCGCATTGCGGGCATCCGCCATATCGGTTTGGAGTTCTTGTTTGTTCATCGCCGGTTCAGGATAGATCGAGCAATTGAATGGGGCTGGCGCCGGGCCGCGGCTCTCCGCCGCGCATTTTTTGGCGCTGCTGATAGGCTTCCCATTCGGCCAGGCGTTTGAGGTTGGCCAGGCTTTGCGCGGCGGCCTGCGCGCTGCGCTTCTGGACGAAGAAGCGATCAGCCAGCGCGCCAAGCGGCCTCCGCAGACGATAGTCCTCGATGAGCTGCACGCTGGTCGTGTTCTCAACCGGAAAGAGCAGAAAGGAAACCTGGCTGCGCCCATCCAACTGACGCCAGGTGAACTTGGCTGGCGCACTGAACTCAATCACCTCGGCCTGCGCGACGCCCAGGTCGGTCTGAATGGTCAAGGCCGCGCCAACCCCCAACGCAGCATCGGTGGATTGGGAAACCTGCGTGTGCAGTTCGAGTCCATACCATTCACCCAGACGCGCGGGTTTGAGCAGGTCAAACACCAGGGCGATGGGCGCCGTGATTTCGATCGCTTTGGTTATCTGGCCCATGGGCTATCCGACCCGCTTGACCATCTTCTCAGGCATGGGCAGAATCACCCAGGCCGGTCGCATTGAGTCGGCTGGCTGCGGATCGGTCGCGTTGCGCGCTGCGGCCAGCAGCAGGCGGATTTTCTGCTCTGTGGCCGGCAAGATCAGGCTCGGCGAATCAATCTCATGGTAGGTGCTGAGCGCCCGCGGGGTCGTGGTATGAATCCGAAAAAAGACCGGCGTGTTAGGCGATGCGTTAGGGATGCGCAAGGTAAAATGATCGGACAGCGCCGTGGTGGCGGCCAAGACTTCGCCCTCCCAGGCCACGACTTCTACGCTGCATTCCTCGACGGGTTTTCCCTGTCTGTCAATGAAGTAACCTTCAATCTCCGGCACGATCGTGCTCCTTCCGCGATGTCGTTGACATCAGCTTGGGTCTGACTAGACCTGAGGGGTTGGCCGCTCCAAGATGCGCGCGGCCGTTTCGCACAAGAGCGCCACCCCCACCGGCAACGCCCGCTCGTCGAAGTCAAAACCAGCGTGGTGGTGTGGATAGGGATGGGGGCCAGCGCCAACTAGGGCAAAGCAGCCTGGCACCCGCTGCAAGAATTCGCTCATGTCCTCGGCAATCATCAACGGCTTGATCTGCTCAATGTGTGCTGGACTGGTCAGCGTCTGCGCAGCCTGTCGCATCACCGCGGCTGCGGCGGCGTCATTGACCGTGGCCGGCGCGGAACAGCCGACCTGCTGCAACGTGAAGGCGGCGCCGTAGGCCTGGCAAATGCCTTGCGCCAGCGCCTCCATCCTCTGCCATACCTGGCGTCGAACCGCGGCGTCGAAAGTGCGGATCGTGCCGGTCATGACGACCTCAGCGGCCAGCACATTGAAGGCCTGGCCGCCGTGCACCGTGCCCACGGTCAGCACCGCGGTCTCGGTCGGATCCACCTGCCGGCTGACGATGGTTTGCAGGGCAGAGACTACCTGGGCAGCAATCACGATGGCGTCAATTCCTTCGTGCGGCATGGCGCCATGGCCGCCGCGACCCGTGATCGTGAGGCGAAACTCATCGGCTGCGGCCAACAAGGGACCAGCTTGAATGACCAGGTCTCCAAATGCAAACTGATTCCAGAGGTGCAGACCGAAGGCATAGTCTGGCGCGGGCTGTTGCAGCACCCCATCGCGCACCATCGCCATGGCGCCGCCCAGGCCTTCTTCGGCCGGTTGAAACACAAGCTTGATCCGGCCGCGCCAGCGCTGACGTTGGCGGCTGAGCAGCGTCGCCACGCCTAGACCGATCGCAGTGTGGCCGTCATGCCCGCAGGCATGCATCACGCCAGCGTGCTGCGAGCGGTAGGGCGCGTCGTTGATCTCGTGGATGGGTAAGGCGTCCATGTCGAAGCGCAGCATCACCGTCGGTCCGTCGCCGACGCCATCTATGATGCCCACCACGCCCGTGCCGCCCACGCCCTGCTGCACTTCGATGCCCAGGTCGTGCAGATGCTCGGCCACCACACGGCTGGTGCGCGTTTCGTGGAATCCAAGCTCCGGGCGCTGATGAAAATCACGGCGCCAGGCTACCAACTGCTCAGCCATCGCTGCGGCTTGCGTTTGGAAATCAGCCATCCAATCCTCTTCACGTCCTGGGACAGATTCATCGGGCCGGGGGCATGGTTCTTGTCACGGTTCATTGTAGCATGGCGCAGGCGCAAGGCCAAAATCCATGCAAAGAAGCCGAAGACAGATCCCTGCCTTCGGCCTCTTTCATTTTGTGCCGCGACGCCCACTTAGCCTGGCGGCGTAATGCCCTTTTCCTGCAATTTGCGGTTGATCACTTCTTTGAACTGCGCCACCGTCACGGCGCCCAGCACCCGCTCGCCGTTGATGAACATAGTCGGCGTCGAGTTGATCTGCTTGGCTGTACCCTCGGCCGCATCAGCATCCACCTGCGCCTTGCCCTGCTTCTGATCCAAACAGGTATCGAACGTGGCTGTATCGAGCCCAGCGTCGGCCGCGAACTTCTTCAACTGAGCGTTGCTCAGCTCGCTGCCCTGTTGATTCTTGAACAGGAGGTCATGGTATTCCCAGAACTTGTCCTGGCCGGCCGCGCACTCTGCTGCGATGTGCGCACCGTACGAAGAAGGGCGCAGCGGAAAGTGCTTGAACTCGATGCGCAGCAGCCCCTTGTCCACGTAATCCTTGACCAACTCGGGCGCGCGATCGAGCGCGAAGTCACGGCAGTGACTGCAGTAGAAGTCGGAGAAGTCCTGCAGCACCACCGGCGCGTCCACCGCGCCCAGGGTAGCGCCCTTGCCCGAACGGGCAACCCCGCCGCCGCTGCGCGCGGCGTTGCTGATCAGCACCACGGCAATCAGGCCCACGACGGCGACGCCTGCGATGATCAAGAGCAGATTGCGGCGCTGTTCCATCTGCTGCCGTTTGCGCGCGGTTTCGCGTGCGGTCTGCTTGGACACCCGTTCACGCTGTCCTTCCAGTTTCTGTGGGGGCGGGGGCATTCCAGGTTTCTTTGCCACGTGTCTTTTCCTCCAGGTATCGTTTTCTACCGGTTGTTGTTTCGATCTGTTCTGACTGCTCCGGGGGCTCGGGCTACCGTGCATCAACCCGATGCGCGCAGCCTGCCGCTGATGGTCTCTTCCAGCCGTCGCATGATTCTCGCCCGCAGCCTGGCGGCATCGGCATCGGTCAGTGAGTGATCGGCCGCCTGATAGATCACGCGGTAGGCCAGGCTCTTCTGCCCGTCGCCGATCTGATCCCCCCGGTAAACGTCGAACAGGCGCAAAGCGGTCAGCAGCTCACCGCCCGCTTCCGTGATGGCCTCTGCCACCTGCGCGGCGCGCACGCCTTCATCCACGATCACGGCCAGGTCTTCTTTGATCGCGGGATAAGCCGAGATGGACTGCATCGGTATGTCCGATTGATAGGCTGCGACCAGCGGCTCCAGGGCCAGTTCGGCGACAGCCACCCGCCCCTGCATGGGCAGATCGAACGCCCGGCGCACGGCTGGGTGCAGTTCGCCCAGGATGCCGATGTCCTTCCCCGCGACCAGCACCCGGGCCACACGCCGCGTGAACGCGGGGTGTGTGGTCGCTGCGAACTGCACTTGCGCCTGGGGCACGCCCATACGCGCCAGCAAGGTTTCTACGACGCCCTTGAGATCGTAGAAATCGAGCTCTTCGGTCGTTGATCCCTGCCACCAGGCCGGCGCGCGTGGCCCAGCCATCACCAGGCTGACATGGCGCGCCTCCTGCGGCAGCAGCTCGCCTGCCAGGGGCCAGTAGACGCGGCCGATTTCGAAGGCTGCCCAACGCTCGGTGTAGCGCAGGTTGGCGGCCGTAACCTGCAGCGCGTTGGGCAGCAGGCTGCTGCGCAGCAGGCTGCGTTCCACGCTCAGCGGATTCGCCAACTGCACGCTGTCGGCAGGCCGCAGCAGCGCGGGCAGTTGGTAGCCGGCCATCGCCTGCGCGTTGGTCCAGCCCTCGCCGCTGCTGGCCGCCAGCAGGCGCGCGTTGTCGCTCTCGCTAATCAGCGGATAGTTGATCGTGTCCTGCAGACCGCAGCCGGCCAACAGGGTGCGGATTGCCTCTTCGCTTTCGATGGGCCAGTTATGCCGCTGTTCCGGCAGCGCCGAAGCCAGCAGTGTGGCTGGAATTTTATCATAGCCAATCCCACGCGCCACTTCTTCCACCAGATCGGCCGGGATTTCCAGGTCAAGCCGGTGCCAGGGCACGCTCACGAGCAACGCCCCCTCACCCGAATCATGGTCTACCCGACACTCCATCGCTTCCAGCGTGCGCCGCAGATCAGCCGGCGCTACCCGAATGCCCAGCAGTCGTTCCACTTCGGCGTTGGTCAGTTCGATGGTAACGTCACGCTGCCGCACGGCGTACGCATCTTGCACACCGGCGACGACCTCGCCGCCGGCCAGTTCAGCCATCAACTGCGCGGCGCGGCGATTAGCCAGCGGCGCCAGCGTGGCCGGAATGCCGCGCCCGAAGCGGGTGGATGCCTCGCTGAACAGCTTCAACGCCTGCGCGGTGCGCCGATTGTTGATGTTGTTGAAGCAGGCCGATTCCAGCAGCACATTCACCGTCCGCTCGTTGACCTCGGTCTCCTGGCCGCCCATCACACCGGCGACAGCAATCGCGCCCGCAGTATCGGCAATCAGCAGCATGTCGGTCGTCAGCGCCCGCTCCACATCGTCAAGCGTGGTCATGCGCTCGCCTGGCCGCGCGCGCCGCACGATGATTGTGGGCTGCGCTTGCCCGGTGCGCTGCGCACGCGCCGCCAGCGCGTCATAATCGAACGCATGCAGCGGCTGGCCCCATTCCAACATGACATAATTGGTAATGTCCACCACGTTGTTGATCGGCCGCTGACCGGCCAGGCGCAGGCGTTCCTGCAGCCAGCGCGGCGACGGCCCAATCGCAACATTGCGGATCAAGATTGCCGTATAGCGTGGGCACAGGTCAGGAGCCTCAATCACAATCTGGCAAAATGGCTCTGCGACCGGCGCAGGATCGGGCATTTCGGATGGCGCGACCCGGCCCGCAATCTCCTGCAGCAGCGGCTGCTGGCGCTTGAGGGTCAGCGCTTCCAGCGCGGCCACTTCACGCGCGACGCCGAGCATGGAGAGGCAGCGGCCCAGGTTGGGCGTCAGCTCGATCTCCAGCACCGTGTCGCCCATGTAGTCCACCAGCGGCATGCCCACCGGCGCATCGGGCGGCAGGATCAGAATCCCCTCGTGACTGTCGCTCAACCCCAGCTCTTTTTCAGAGCAGACCATGCCCTCTGAGCGGACGCCGCGAATCTTGCTGGGCTTGAGGCGCATGAACTTCTTCTCCTCGCTGTGCCCATCAATCAACCGCGCGCCGCTGATCGCGAAAGGCGCCTTCAGACCGAGGTTGGCCTGGCCTTTGTACGGGTACAGGTTGGGCGCGCCAGTGACGACCGTCATGGGCGCGTCGCCGCCATAGACGACGGTCGCCAACACGAGGCGGTCAGCATCCGGGTGCGGATCAATGCGCACAATCTCGCCCACGAACAACTTGTCGCGCTCCCAGTCCGCGCCAATGCGCTCCGTAGCGGCCACCTCGATCCCCGCCAGGGTCAGGCGCTGCCCTAACTCTTCCACCGTCAAATTGATGTCTACGTAATCACGTAACCAGCTTAATGGTATCTTCATCGTGTTGTCTCCGTGTCGTAGAGATTAGAGATCGGAGATTAGAGATCAGGTGAGTGGAAGGCGGATGCTCTCTGGTCTCTGGTCTCTGCTCTCCGGTCTCTTTCCTCAGAACTGCTCCAAAAAGCGTACGTCATTCGAGAAGAAGTAACGAATGTCGTCAATGCGGTGTTTGAGCATGGTGATGCGCTCTGGCCCCATGCCGAAAGCGAAACCGCTGTAGACCTCCGGGTCGTAGCCGCCGTTGCGCAGGACCACCGGGTGCACCATGCCCGCGCCGCTGATCTCCAGCCAGCCGCTGTACTTGCATAACCGGCAGCCCTGGCCGCCGCACAGGATGCAGTCCATATCCACTTCTACCCCCGGCTCCACGAAAGGGAAGTACGAGCAGCGGAAACGCAGATGCCGGCCCGCGCCGTAGAGTTGATTGGCGAATTCCTGCAGCGTGCCTTTCAAGTCCGCCATCGTGATTCCTTTGCCGACGGCCAGCCCTTCCACCTGGTGGAACATGAACTCGCTGCGCGCGGTGACCTGCTCATAGCGGAAGCACTTGCCCGGCAGGATGACGCGCAGTGGCGCGGGCGCGTGGTCGCGCATGGCGCGAATCTGTCCCGGCGACGTGTGCGTGCGCAGCAGCACGCGCGGGTCTTTGGTGTAGAAGGTATCCTGCATGTCGCGCGCCGGGTGATCGGGCGGGATGTTGAGCAGTTGGAAGTTGACCTCGTCCAGCTCCACATCGGGCGCGTCGTAAACCTGGAAGCCCATTTGGCCGAAGATGGCGTAGATGCGGCGCAGCACCGCATTGCTGGGATGGATGCGCCCCAGGGACGGCGGTCGCCCGGGCAGGGTGACATCCACGGCCTCGGCCGCAAGCGCGCGCGCGATCTCAGCCTGCTGCATCGTCTCCTGCCGCGTCGTGAACGCAGCTTCCAGGCGATCCTTGACGCGATTGGCCTCCGCACCGGCCGCCGGCCGCTCGTCGCGCGGCAGCTGACCCAACCCGCGCAGCGCGTGGGTCAGCGTGCCTTTGCGCCCCAAGACCGCCACGCGCCACTCTTCGAGGCTGGCCGCATCGAGCGCGGCCGCCAGCGTGGCCAGCGCCTCCTGTTCAAGGGCTTTGAGTTGATCGAGCATATTCAATCCTCTCCTTTTCCTGGCAACAAAAAGACCGCACGTGTCAGGGACGACGTGCGGTCAGGCACATTTCGTGGTACCACCCTGGTTGAGGATCAGCCGCGCTGATCGCTCCGCTCAGGCCGGCAAACGGGGTTTACCGGCGGCCCGTGTAACGGTGGGCATCCGGGGCGAACTACGCGCCGGTCATATGACCGGTTTCCCTCGCCCGGCTCAGGAGCGAACTTCCGTGGAGGCGCACCCGGTTGAGCTTCCAGCCTGTGGCTCAACCTCTCTGAGGGTCGCGGTTCCGCGTACTCTTCTCCATCACAGCCATTGTTGGTGACGATTCGATTGTGGCGTGATTATCGCCGAAAGGGCAGGGTTTGTCAAGATGTGCGGCCTACAAACTGGCGACAAAGATCGCCGATCTATTGCCGATCCTGTGGCGAGGTGGTAGAATACGTGCCAGATAACCTGGGACGTTCGTCCACCCAGCATCCGGACACGTCTATCAACGCCACACCAAGGACGCATAACCGATGGAAATCACCTTGAACACGGGACAAACAGCCTATAACATGAACGACGTACGCGCAGCGCTGCGCGCTGCCCTGAGCCGCGAGGCCACTTTAGCGAACGCCAGGCGCAACGCTTACGAACGCACCTGCCAGGAGTTCGAGACGCGATTTGGCGTGTTATCCGACCAGTTCCTGAGGGAATTTGAGGATGGCAAGTTAGGCGACGATTTGGAATACTTCGACTGGTATGCAGCCAAACGCGGGTTCGATCTTTGGGATCGCCGCACGCGGATCCTCACCGAGGTCACGGTGTGAACGCTCGCGAGTACTATCTGCATATCCAGGCAGTGATTCACGCAGCGCCCCACGTGCTTCGTTCGGAAGTACGTTTCGACGAGATTGACGTCACGGAATGCTACATCCGAGGAACGCTCCACCTTCTGGGGGACTTGGAGCTTCATATCGCCGAGTACGTCCAGACCGAGCCAGGGGTTCAGCGACTCAAGTATCGTTACCATCTTCAGACTGCAGCCGACAAAACACTGATCGTCCGCTGGGATAATGTTGCACATCACCCACAAATCGCCACGTATCCCCATCATCGCCATGATAACAGCGGTGGAGTCCATCCATCACCGCCGATGGATATCGCACAGCTATTGGATGCTGTTCTGGCGTTCATCGCCTCAGATGACGAGGTGGAATGATATAGCCATCGGTTATGTCGGGCGAGGCGACGCTATCGGAGGCTGATCGTGCCTGAACCCATCATCACCATTTCCTTGCTGTTGAGCGCCGCGGCCGGCGGTGTGGCGGAAGCCCTCGTCGGCCGCGCCACTGACAAAACGCCCAACCTGGTCTCGCGCGCGCATGCGCTGCTCAACCAGACGCAGGCCAACGATTTCCGGGCCGAACAAAGAAATAGCGCCCCCAAATGCGTCCAGGGCGCACAACTCTGTAACCTGCCCGGTTTCCGTGCGGAACAAAAAAATGACGCACCCATATCGGTGCGTCATCTAGCGTGGGGGAATTTTGGTCTTGAGCTTGGCTTAGTCGCCCGACTCGTACTTGAACGACACCTTCAGTTTGACGCGATAGGTAGCGACCTTACCCTGATCCAGGTGCATGTCCAACTGTACGACTTCGGCGATGCGCAGTTCGCGCAGGCTCTTCGAGGCCGTCTCGACCGCGTTGGCCGCAGCCTTCTCCCACGACTCAGTGCTGGTGCCAATGAGTTCGATGACCTTGTACACACTCTCAGCCATAATGCTCTCCTTTGAGGGACTGAATAGACACGGGTAAACTTGCAACCTCTATGCGCGTCCGGCTTTGATATGCGCCTGGCAACAGGTTGCATCCTCATTATACGTCATCTTGCGCGCTTTTCCAATTGCTGCGCACCGGGCCATGTCGCTCACATCCGTGATGGATTGCCCTTGCCATCACCCGCGGCCAGTGCTTTGACGAAAGCCGCCACTTCGGGTAGCGCCTCCGCGCTCAAGGCGACGTCCAGCAGGGCCGTCAGGTGCGCGCTGGGTAAGTCGCGAATGGCCCCAGCCAGGTCAACAGGTACGGTATCGAAGCGTCGGCTCAACACGTGCAATACCATCTGCGCCTGACCCTGTTGCATCCCTTGTTGCGTCCCTTGCTGGATGCCTTGCTGGATGCCTTGCTCCAGGCCTTTCTGCATTCCAATTCGCTCAACACTGGTGATGTATGGCATCTGCTGCGCCTCCTCGATTTCAGCTACTTCACGCCAAAAGATCTGATCCAGACCTTCCGGTAACTGGATCACCCAATCTATGAACCGAAATAGATTGATGATATCTTGTCTCTCATAGCCCCGC
>NZ_UETR01000007.1:0-252621 GCF_900491745.1 Candidatus Amarolinea aalborgensis
CACCTCCGCCTCACGCGTCACCTGGCGCAGTTCCTTGTCTAGGAATTCGTACTTGCGCCGCCAGTCAATGTCCGCCGCCGCATCGGCCAAGAAGAACGTCATGAACTCCGGGAAATAGCGCTCAAGCGCCTCTTTCCAGGGGTTATCGTAGTCGGTCAATCGTTTGCTCATGTCTCAGGCGGCTCGTTGCCGACTTTCCACTGCACACCGCCCAGGAATCCCTGGCCCGGATCGAAATCGTGCGGGGTTTTGATTTCGCCGAAGCGGCGTTCGTAGTTGACCAGGTTTTCGTTCAGGGCGCGCAGCAGCAGCTTGGCGTTCATCGGGGTCAGCATGATGCGGGCGCGCACCCGCACCTGCTGCGGCGCGTTGGGCATCATCTGCCCGAAGTCAATCATCACCTCGGACGGGGAATGGTTGATGATGGCAAAGTTGGCATAGACCAGGTCCAGGTTGTTTGGCACTTCGATGTTCAACTGGCGGGCTGGCTCTGGCGGGCCAGGCGGGCGATTGGCTGGCATGATGAACTCCTCGCTAACCGATGCAGATCGTCGTGCTCGATTGAGTCTGCGCACGATCCCCCTGGCGCGCTGGCGTGAGGATGCCAGGGGAACCGTGTGCGACGGCGCTCAAAATGGGATCTCTTCGTCATGCAATTCGGGTGGGGGTGGGCCAAAATTGCTTGGGGCGCCGCTGGCGGCTGGCCGCGGCGCAGAGCGCGGCGCCGCGGCATTGTACGCGCCCGCAGGCGCGCCGCTGGCGACCCCTGGCGCCGGGGCATCACTGCGACCGCCCAGGAAACGCACATCGCGCGCGGTTAACTCCAGCGACGCTCGCGGCGTGCCATCCTGCGCCGCATAGGCCGAGACCTCTACTTCGCCTTCAATCAATACCATGCGCCCTTTGCTCAGGTACTGGCTGCATGTTTCGGCCAATTGTCGCCAGGCGGTGACGCGGAACCAGGTGGTTTTTTCCTGCACCGAGCCATCCTGCAGCTTGACCTTGCGGTTGACGGCGACGCTGAAACTGGTGACGGGGACGCCGCTGGGGGTGTAACGCATTTCGGGGTCGGAACCGAGGTTACCGACGATCGTGATTCTCTGCCACATTGTTCTGTGTCCTTTCCGTTCGTATTGTGCTCAATCCAACGTGGCGCCGCAGCCACGGTGACAGCAAGCTGTATTGTAGAGGAAACCACGCCAGTTGTCAAAATAGCACAAGTGTTCTTGTGGGTTACACCGTTCTTATGCCGAAATGAGCGTGAGTGCGCCGGGCGCCAGGGCCAGACTGAGCCGCGCGCCTTCCATGCTTGCGTCAGCCAGCGGCAGTTCGAACTGCAAGGGCGTTGCTAACCCATCGGCCTGAAACTCAATGCCAAAATAGCTGCCGCGGAACGTGCGACGCACCACCTGGCCGTGGATGAGATTGGGCCCGGGCGCGCCGTCTGCCGCCGCGCGCGCAGCTTCTGGCCGGATCAGTACAATGACCGCTTGTCCCGACTGCGCGGCGTCGTTCATGGCCGGGGCAAGCTGCAAGGGGCCGAGGTCCGTCTGCACCACTGCGCCGTCGGGGCCAATCGCCCAGCGCCCAGCGATCAGATTGTTCAGCCCCAAGAACTGGGCCACGCCGCGGTTGGCGGGCTGCTGGTAGACCGCTGCGGGCGCGCCGCGTTGGACGATTTGCCCATCGCGCATGATCAAGATGTGATCTGCGATGGCAAACGCCTCTTGCTGATCATGGGTGACGTACAGCGTGGTCAGCCCCACACGCTTGAGGATCGTGCGCAGCTCGCTCAGCAGGTCCGCGCGTAAGGTGCGATCGAGGGATCCCAGCGGCTCGTCGAGCATGAGGAGCTGCGGCTGCGGGGCCAGACTGCGCGCCAGGGCAACGCGCTGCTGTTCGCCGCCGGACAGCTCGTGCACGCGGCGGGCGCCGAAGCCGCGCAGGTTGACCAAGGCCAGCATCTCATCCACGCGTTGGCGAATGCGATCTGGCGCGGCGCCTTGCATACGCAAGCCAAAGGCAATGTTGTCTGCGACGCTGCGATGGGGAAAGAGGGCAAAATCTTGGAACATCAGTCCAAAACCGCGCTGATGCACGGCCACTCGCGTCAGGTCGCGGCCCGCGTAGCTGACCGCACCCTCATCCGCCTGGTCCAGCCCGGCCACGATGCGCAGCAAGGTGGTCTTGCCGCAGCCGCTTGGCCCCAACAGGCAGGCGATCTCGCCGTCGGCCACGGTCAAGGACACCTCTCGCAGCACCCGCGTCGTCCCAAACGCCTTCGACACCCCATTCACACTCAACATTCACTAACCCCCCAAGCTCAATCTTCAATCTGCCATCTTCAATTCCCTAAAACTCCCCCATCTCTCCATACCGCATCCACTCCAGCAGGATGAAGCCAACCGCGCAAACAAGCATGAGCAGGCTGCTGGCAGCCAGGGCCTGGCCGTAATTCAATGCGCCGGGCTGACCCAGGAAGCGGTAGATCGCCAGGGGCAGGGTCGGCGTTTGGGGCCGCGCAATGAGCACGGTGGCGCCGAATTCCCCCAAGGAGACGGTGAAGGCAAAGACCGCGCCCACGATCAGCGCCGGCGCGAGGATCGGCAGGTCAACCTCGCGGCGGACGCGGTCGGGCGCTGCGCCGAGCACCGCGGCGGCCTCACGCAGGTGCGGATGGATGCCGCGCAGCACGGGCAGAAGGCTGCGAATGACGAACGGCAGCGCAACCAGGGTGTGCGCCAGCGGTATCAGCAGCGGCGAGGCCCGCAGGTTGAGCGGGGGCGAGTCCAGCGCCACCAGGAAACCGAGGCCGAGTGTGACCGATGAGGTGCCGAGGGGCAGCATGAAGAGAGGATCGAGCCACGCCGTCGCGCGCTGGCGCGGCCTGGCCAGCAGGTAGGCGCTGAGCACGCCGAGGATCAGCGCCAACGCCAGCGCCGCCGCGGCGAAGAGAAGCGAATTGCGCAGCGCCTCCACCGGCGGCACGAAGAGGATGGACTGGCGCCGGTTGATGAAAAGCTCACGGTAGTAAGCCAGGCTAACGCCGTTCGGTGTGCTGACGGAGCGCGCTATCAACGCCGCCAGGGGCGCCAGAAGTAGCCCAAAGAGGAGGCTGATGCCTGACCCTACCACCAGGCGCTGACGCCAGCCTGTCATGCGCTGCTGTGTGGCCTGCTGCGGTTTGAAGTTGAGCGCGGTGGCGGCTCGCGCTTGCACGCGCGTGTAGACCATCATCACGGCCAGTGTGATCGCCATTTGCACCAGCGCCAGCGCCGCCGCCACCGGCAGGCGGAAGAGGTTGACCGCCTGGCGATAGATTTCGACCTCCAGGGTGGCGAAGCGGGGGCCGCCCAGGATCAAGATGACGCCGAAACTGGTAAAGCAGAAGAGAAAAATCAATAGGCAGGCCGCGGTCAACGACGGCAGCAGTAGGGGCAGCGTAATCTCACGGAAAACTTGCCAGCGGCTGGCGCCCAATACGGCTGCGGCCTGTTCGAGCCGGGGGTCCAAATTCGCCCAGAAGCCGCCTACCATGCGCAGCACGATGGTGGCGTTGTAGAAGACGTGCGCCAACAGGATCATCCAAATCGTCTGCTGAATTTGCACGGGCGGCTGACTGAGATGAAACGCGTGCATGAGCCAGCGGTTGACTTCCCCGTTGGGACCAAGCAGGGCGCTGAAGGCCGCAGCCACCACCACTGTCGGCATGACGAAGGGAACCGTACTGAGCGCCCGCAGCACGGTTTTGCCGGGAAACGTGTAGCGGGCGAACACGTAAGCCGCGGGCAGGCCTACGGCCAGGGTGAGGAGAGTCGAGACAGTCGCCTGCCAGGTAGTGAACCAGAGCACGCGGCCATAGTACGACTCCCGGACGAGTACGGCCACCGGCGTCAGGTCAAGCCGGCCGTCGGGCGCCAGGCTGACGCGCAGAATCTCGAACAAAGGATAGAAGAAAAAGACGGCCAAAAACACCAGCGGGATCATTAGCGCCGCGCTTTGCCACCTCAGCGCGCGCCTGACCTGCTTGCCTCGCTCCATCATCCCTTCACCCTCTCCGGTCTCCGGTCTCCAATCTCCTATCGCAGCACCGCCGTGGTCCACGCGTCAATCCACGCGTCACGCTGCTGGCTGATAGCGTCTGCGGCCAGGATGGCCGGCGCGGCCGGCTGAACAGCAAACTGCGTGAAGAGCGAGGGCAGGCTGGCTGTCCGGTTGGCCGGGTAGACAAACATCTGCAAGGGGATGTCTTCCTGGAAGGGCGGGCTGAGCATGAAGTCAATCCATTTGGCGGCCAGATCACGGTTGGGCGATCCCTTGAGCATGCCGACGAATTCGATCTGGCGGAAGCTGGCGCCGTCTGGCAGAATGTTCCCAGTCGGCGGCGTCGTCAATTTGCCTTCGCTGAAGTATACCTCTGCGGCCGGGCTGGTCGCGTAGCTGACCACCAGGGGGCGCGGACCTTTGCCGCTGCTGCCGCTGAACTGCGTGTAATAGGCGTCCTCCCAACCCTCGCTCACAAGCACGTCGTTGGCGCGCAGCGCCTGCCACCAGGCCAGGTAGCCATCCGGGCCGAAGCGGGCGATGCTGGCCAGCAAGAAGGCCAGGCCCGGGGATGACGTGGCCGGGTTTTCCACCACCAGCAGGCTCTTGTACGCCGGCTTGACCAGGTCTTCCAGGGTCTGTGGCGCAGGCAGCTGCCTGTCGGCAAACCACTGCTTGTCATAATTCAAGCAGATGTAGCCAAAGTCCACTGGCAGCAGGCGGAACTGCGGGTCGAGCTGTAGATCGGCTGGGATGTCGGCCAGGCGTGGGGATTGGTAGGCCTCGAAAATACCACTGTTCAGCGCCCGGCTGAGAAAGGTGTTGTCCACCCCAAAGAAGACATCGGCCAGCGGGTTGTCCTTGCTCAGGATGGCCTGGTTGAGCGCACTGCCCGCGTCGTTGGCCTTCACGATGTGGACCGTGACGTGGTTGGCGTCTTCGAACTGTTTGATCACCGCTTCGCTCGCGGCAAAGCTGTCATGCGTCATGATGGTCAGCGTGCGAGGTCCGGGTGGTGTGGCGGTTGGCGCTGGCGCCGCCGGAACACAGGCGGTCACACCCAGCAGAGTCAGCAG
This sequence comes from Candidatus Amarolinea aalborgensis, assembly GCF_900491745.1. NCBI lineage: Bacteria > Bacillati > Chloroflexota > Caldilineae > Caldilineales > Candidatus Amarolineaceae > Candidatus Amarolinea > Candidatus Amarolinea aalborgensis. The sequence continues at coordinate 5,121 of NZ_UETR01000007.1, forward strand.
GGCGATGAGAGCGGTGTTTACGGGTGTTTGTCTACGCATTTGGTTGGTCCTCGATATGTACAACCAGGATCAGGCCTTGTTCGATACTCAGCTCGGCTGCTGGGCCGATCAGGATATTGCTGACGCCGCGCGCTGAGCCTAATGCCAGTGTGGCCTCATGCAGCGGCCATTCCAGGTGGCGTGCGGTCACGCCGATAGCCGCGCCGCCGACTGGAATGAGCGACAACGTGTCGCCTGGTTGGCCGGCAATGGTCAGCGGGCGCCCAGGCCGCAGCACGCGTACGGTCTGGTTGCCGTCCACCATGCGGACCTCACGTTCGGCCAAATCCGCGCGCGTCAGCAGGAGGAGATTGGCCAGCGTGTGGTCAATTCGCCCGCCCAACACGCCTACGATCACAATGACCGCAGCGCCTGCCTGCAGGGCATGGTCAAGCGCCAACTCCAGGTCCGTCTCATCCTTGCGCGTGGGCATGATGATGAACGGGCTGCCCTGGGCTGTCAGCGTGGCCTGCGCCGCGGTTGGCAGCGAATCCAGGTCGCCAATGACCAGGTTAGGGCGCCAACCCCAGCGCAGGCAGTGCGCCGCGCCCAAGTCTGCGCCAATCACCAGGTCTCCAGGTTCTGGCTGCAATCCTGCGGGTCGCCTGACCTCTGGACTGCCTGCGACTACAATGGCTCGCATAATTCCTCAGATTCTGAACGATCCTAAAAAAAGGCCGCCTCACCTGAGTGAAGCGGCCTTGTGCGCGACAACAGCATGTCCCTACGCCGGCATTATCCAGGTCAGGTTCAAAGGGTCGAAGCCAGTGGCCTGACGGCCAGGGACTTCCTCTCAACCGGGCATACTCCCAGCTCCCCATCGTGTATTCGTTTTGCTGTACAGTTCTTTTGTTTAGCGGCGTCTACTCCAGGACAGGCTCCAGCAGCTGCTCCATGACCAGATCGTCCAGCACACTGGCTGGCGCGGGCGTGGAGGCAATCACCTTGAGCTCGATTTCCTTGGTGTCCGGATTGTAGTCTGCCAGGACCGTGTCGCCAGGACTGAAGCGGCCGGCCAGGACACCCTCGCTGAGCGGGTCATCGAGCAGGTTCTGGATGGCTCGGCGCAGCGGGCGGGCGCCGTAGTCTGGATCATAGCCGATGTTGGCGACATGTTCCTTGGTGGCGTCGCTGATCTGCAAGCTGATGTTGTGCTCACTGAGTTGCCAATGCACCCGCTTCAGCTCCAGGTCAACGATGTCGGTGATTTGCTGCTTAGTCAGCGCGCGGAAGACCATCACGCCGTCAACCCGGTTCAGGAATTCCGGCCGGAAAGTCTTCTTGAGCGCATCGGTCACCCGCTCGCGCATGGCCTGGTATTCATCTTCGACCTTCTTTTGTTCATCCCGGTTCGGGATGAAGCCCAGGCTGGTTGCGCGCTTGATCAACTGCGCGCCCACGTTCGAGGTCATGATGATGATAGCGTTGCGGAAATCAACCCGGCGGCCTTTGGCGTCGCTCAAGTGCCCATCTTCCATGATTTGCAGCAGCATGTTGAAGACTTCAGGATGGGCCTTTTCGATCTCATCCAGCAGCACGACCGAGTAGGGGCGACGACGCACTGCCTCGGTCAATTGACCGCCCTCTTCATAGCCGATGTACCCGGGCGGCGCGCCCACCAGGCGACTCACATTATGCCGTTCCATGAACTCGCTCATGTCAATCTTGATGAGCGCCTCTTCGCTGCCAAAGAGGAATTCAGCCAGCGTTTTGGCCAGCAGCGTCTTGCCGACGCCCGTAGGGCCGAGGAAGATCAGGGTGGCAATCGGGCGCTTAGGATCCTTGAGTCCGGCGCGAGCGCGGCGCACTGCCTTGCTGACGGCGTCAATGGCCTCTTGTTGGCCTACCACGCGGCGGTGCAGTTCCTGCTCCATTTCAAGCAAACGCGCCGACTCTTCGCCCGCAATGCGCATGAGCGGAATGCCAGTCCACATGGAAACGACTTCCGCCACATCTTCTGCCATCACTTTGGGGCGATTGTCTACATCTTCCCAGCCCATGCGCAGCTGATCAAGCTCATGTTCCAGCTCTACCTCGCGGTAGCGCAGGTCAATGGCGTCGTCATAGCGCTGCGTGTTCAAGGCTTCTTCTTTTTCTTTTTGCAGCGACTTCAGGGTGACGAAGGTCTCGCGCAAGTTGCGTGCATAGGGCGCCTTGTACATCCGCACGCGGCTGGCGGCCTCATCAATCACGTCAATGGCCTTGTCGGGCAAGAAGCGATCTACGACATAACGCGCGGCCAGCGTGGCTGCAGCGTGGATCGCATCTTCTGTGATCTCCAGCTTGTGATGGGTCTCGTAGGCGCCCTTGACGCCGCGCAGAATCTCCACGGTTTCTTCGATGGTCGGCTCGAAGACCTGCACTGGCTGGAAGCGGCGCTCCAACGCGGCGTCGCCTTCGATGTAGCGGCGATACTCGTCCAGCGTCGTCGCGCCGATGCACTGCAGCTCACCGCGCGAGAGAGCAGGTTTGAGGATATTGGCCGCGTCGACCGAGCTGCCGGCCGAACCTGCGCCTACCAGCATGTGCACTTCGTCAATGAAGAGAATACTGGCCGTGTTCTTGATCTCTTCGATCACCTTCTTGAGCCGCTCTTCAAATTGGCCGCGATACATCGTGCCGGCGACCAACGAGCCTACGTCAAGGGTCAGCACGCGTTTGTTGAGCAGCAGCTCCGGCACGTTGCCTTCGACGATGCGTTGGGCCAGACCCTCGACAATAGCCGTTTTACCGACGCCCGGCTCACCGATGAGGGCCGGGTTGTTTTTCGTGCGCCGGCACAGAATCTGCACCACGCGCTCGATTTCCTTTTCGCGGCCGATGACACGATCGAGCTTGCCTTCTTCCGCCAGCGCGGTCAAATCGAGGCCCAATTGATCGAGCATGGGCGTCTTGCGTTCAGCCTTCTGTTTTTCTTTGGTGAGCTGAGTCTGGCTCTGCAGGATGCTGCGCGCAGTTTGGGTGCGCAGCTTATCCAGGTTGACGCCCAGGCTGCGTAGAACGTTGACTGCGATGCCGTCGCCCTCGCGCACAAGTCCCAGGAGAAGGTGTTCTGTGCCGATGTAGTGATGGCCCATCAGCCGCGCTTCGTCAATGGCCAGCTCGAGGACGCGTTTGGTGCGCGGGGCCAGGTTGGGCTTGCCTATCGGCATGCGTTCTCCACGACCCACGGTGCGCTCAATCGCCCGCACGACATGGCTGCCCTCCACACCCAATTCTTGCAGCACCTTCACCGCCACGCCATTTTCCTCGCGCACCAGGCCGAGCAGCAGGTGCTCGGTGCCGATATAGTTGTGGTTAAGGCGCTGCGCTTCCTCTTGAGCCAACTGGAGGACGCGACGCGCCCGCTTGGTAAACCGATCAAACTTGTCTGTCATGATGCCAATTCCTTTGGCTAATCAAACCGCTGTTGATATGGTTGAGACTATGTCACACTGAGAAGGGCCAATCTGATAGCCAGGTATGGTCATCCTTCATCATGTGCGGCCTGCCATCGTTCGCTGCGCAGTGTAACCAACATGAGCCGCCGATTCGGTGAGAAGTCGTACTCTTTAGCGGGTTAAAAACGAACCTGCCAGGCTGGTTCAACCTGACAGGTTTTGTTTCGGCCAGTTTGTCTAGTCTACAGCCTCTGGGCTGTCACTATCATCGGCGCTGGCAGGCTCATCTTCACCCATCTCGGCCAGCTGCTCACGCCAGTCCATCTCGGTGTATTCTTCCTCCGGCGCTTGCTTGAGGCTGAGACCGATCCGGCGGCGCTGCGGATCAATGCGAATGATGCGCAGCCTCATGCGCTGGCCTTCGCGCAAGACGTCACGCGCATGGCCGACGCGTTTTTCGGACAGTTCCGAAAGATGAATCAAGCCTTCGATGCCGTCATCGAGGCGGGCGAATGCGCCGAAGTTTGTCAGCTTGGTGATCGTGGCGTCTACCAATTGGCCGACCGCGTAGCGTTCGTGGACAACGCTCCAGGGTTCGGGCTGCAGGCGGCGCAAACTAAGGCCGATCCGCCGGCGTTCCATGTCCACATTGAGCACGTACGCTTCAACTCGCTGACCAATCTTGAGCACTTCGCCGGGATGATTGATGTGCCCCCAGGTGATTTCGGAGAGGTGCACCAGCCCATCAGCGCCGCCCAGGTCAATGAACGCGCCGAAGTCAGACATGCTGGTGACAATGCCGGTGCATTTATCACCCTTTTTCAACTCAGACAGCAGGCGCTCTTTGGCCTGCTTACGCCAATCGCGGTTTGCCTGCCGTTCAGACAAGATCAGACGGTTGCGTTTCTGATCCATCTCAACGACTTTCAGCTTCAGTTTCTTGCCGACCAAGTCTGCCAGGCGCGCTTCCAGATTATCACTGGCGCCATCCTGCGACATAGATTGCACAGAAACCAACTGCGATGTGGGGACAAAGCCGCGCAGCCGGCCAACCTTGATGGTGACGCCACCACGGTTGAAACCTGCTACGAGCCCCTCGAACACTTCCTGGCTCTTGAGCAGTTCTTCTGCCTTGAGCCAATCGCGTTCTTGCTGGGCGCGGCTAAATGACAAGACCACATGGCCTTCTTCATCCTCTGGGCGAACGACGTAGACCAGTATCTCATCGCCAACCGTGAGCTTAGCAAGAGCTTCCTTGCCAACGCGCTCCAGTTCGCGATCAGAAATGATTCCTTCAGACTTGGCGCCAATGTCTACTAGAATCTCGGTTGGCGTCACGCGGACGATAGTTCCCTTGCGCACAGAGCCACTCGACAGCGGCTCAAACCCAAACGAACTATCCATCAACTCAGCCATTGGATTAACGTTTTCGGCCTGTGGCACCTCCTGTCCGGCAGTCAACGTGGGCGATAAATCGAGGTTTTCCATCCTAACTTGCGACATCTCCTCTTTGGTGGGTTTCGCTATTATAATGGATGTAGCGCCGAAACGCAAGAACGTTGCTTAGGTGGTAAAACAAAGACTTCCGAAGTCTGCCAGGCTCCGGAAGTCCCCGTTCATGGTAAGCGATTGACTATCGCCGTGCGCGTTTGACGGGCGCCGCGGGTCGTGACGGGGCGGGCGCTCGCGAGGCAACGGCCGCCTGCATGGCCGGCGCTGGGGGGCCGCCCGGGGCTGCGCCGCTCTCCTCGTCGCTTTGCTTGTGACAATGTTTATACTTCTTACCGCTGCCGCACCAGCAAGGATCATTGCGGCCAATGGCGGCGCCGCTGCGGCGCACAGGTCGCGCCTGTCCATCATCCCGATTGGTCTGTAGATTCTGCAGTCTGCGCGCCGGCTCGGCTCTGACCTGTTGTGGTTGTACGTGGAAGATATTCCGTACAATGTCGTGCTGGATGTCTGCCATCAAGCCCTGGTACATCTCAAAGGCTTCTTTTTTGTACGCCAGCAGCGGCTCTACTTGGGCAAAGGCGCGCAACCCAATGCCTTCACGCAGTTGATCCAGGTCCGTCAGGTGGCGCTGCCAGCGGTGATCCACGACCTCCAGCATCACTCGGCGTTCGGCATAGCGCATGAACTCGGCGCCATGTTCGCGCTCTTTGGCTTCATACGCCAGCGCCGCCAGCTCGCACAGGTGGTCAATCAATTCATCCTGGGTTTGCTCCTCCCAAGCCGCCACGGTTTCGTCACGGGGCAGCGGCAGGATGGCCGCCACAGCCAGGTGCAGTGCGGGGATGTCCCATTCCGATCGGTCTTGCGTCGCGCTGAATGATTTGACGACAGACTCCAATTCGCTTTCCACCATCCCCATAATCGTTGGCTGCATGGTGGCTTTGGTCAGAATCTGACGGCGCTGATCGTAGATGATCTCGCGCTGCTTGTTCACCACATCATCGTATTCGAGCACGTGCTTACGGATATCGAAGTTGTAACCCTCAACGCGCTGCTGGGCGTTGGCGATGGATTTGCTCACGAGATTGTGCTCGATGGGCATGCCGTCTTCAACCCCTAGCCGGTTCATGAGTCCGGCAACGTTCTCGCCGCCAAAACGGCGCATCAGGTCGTCGCTCAGCGACAAGAAGAAGCGTGAAGACCCAGGGTCGCCTTGACGGGCGGAGCGGCCGCGCAACTGGTTGTCAATGCGCCGCGCCTCATGCCGTTCCGTGCCGACGACGTGCAAGCCGCCCAAGTCCCACACCTTCTGCCGGTTTTTCTTGACCTCGATCTCCGCCTCGGCCAGGGCCTGCTCCCACAAACCTGGCTCCAGGCTGGTCAAGTCGTGACCTTGCTTGCGCAGTTGATCGCGCGCCATGCCTTCCGCATTGCCGCCCAGCAAGATGTCCACGCCGCGACCGGCCATGTTCGTGGCGATGGTCACACCGCCAGGGCGCCCGGCCTGTGCAATGATCATGGCTTCGCGCTCGTGCTGTTTTGCGTTGAGCACACTGTGCGGCACGCCGCGGCGCTTGAGCATCCCGGAGAGCATCTCCGATGTTTCGATGGCGACGGTGCCGACCAGAACCGGCCGTCCTTCGCGGTACTTCTCTGCCACATCCTCGACCACCGCTTTGAACTTGGCTTCCTGGTTCTTGAATATCAAGTCTGGCAAGTCCAAACGCCTGAAGTAGCGGCTGCCAGTGGCCGGGTCTTCGTAGGTAACCAAGTCAGCGCCGCCAACTTTCTCACTGTGTGTCGTCAGCTCCCCACGTTTGGCGCGGTATTCGATGTTGGTCGGGATCATGGTCACATCGAGGTTGTAGATCTTGCCGAATTCCTCGGCTTCCGTGGCGGCTGTGCCGGTCATGCCCGCCAGTTTGTGGTACATGCGGAAGAAATTCTGAAACGTGATGGTTGCCAGGGTCAGACTCTCACGCTGTACGCGCACATTTTCTTTGGCTTCGATGGCTTGATGCAGACCTTCTGAGAACCGCCGGCCGTACATCAGGCGTCCAGTGAATTCATCCACGATGATGACTTCCCCATCCTTGACGATATAGTCGCGGTCCAAGCTGTAGATCACATGCGCGCGTAGGGCGTTGTCCAAATAGGGTGTTTTGTCGAAATGCTCCGGCGAGTAAAGATTGTCAATCCCCAGCATTTCTTCGATCTTACTGACGCCTTCTTCGGTCAGCGTGACGACGCGTTCTTTCTCTTCGACCTTGTAATCCTCTTGCGGCCGCAGCCGTTTGACCAGCACGGCAAAGGTGCGGTAGAGATCGGAAGACTCTTGCGCCTGGCCCGAAATGATAAGCGGTGTGCGCGCTTCATCAATCAGGATGTTATCCACCTCGTCTACAATCGCGTAGTGCAACTCGCGCTGCGCCGCCTCGTCCGCAGCAAAAATCATGTTATCGCGCAAGTAGTCGAAGCCAAATTCGTTGTTGGTGCCGTAGGTAATGTCGGCCTCATAAGCAGCGCGCCGCGTGACCGGGCGCAAACCCTGATAACGATCATCGGCTGACTGGAAAGTGGGATCGAACACAAAGGAGCCGAGATCAGGATTGGCTGCGGCCGACTGAATCACGCCGACGCTGACCCCCAGCCGATGATAGACTGGCCCCATCCATTGCGCGCCGATTTTGGACAGGTAGTCGTTGGGCGTCACCAGGTGCGCGCCATGGCCGGCCAGGGCGTTCAGGTAAAGAGGCAGGGTAGCCACCAGCGTCTTGCCTTCGCCGGTGCGCATCTCAGCGATCTTACCCTGGTGCAGCACGATGCCGCCGATCATCTGCACATCATAGTGACGCAGACCGATGGTGCGCCGGGCCGCTTCACGCACGGCCGCAAACGCGCGCGGCAGAATGGCATCCAGCACTTCGCGCTCAGCGGCCTTCAGGTCCTTGACGGCTTGCTCCCATTCGGCGCGACGGCTCTGCTGTTCGCTGAGGTCCGTTTCCTGTACGTATATTTCGCGCGCCTCTTGCGCGGCCGCGCGCGCGTCGGCCGTTTCCGCAATCACGCGCTGGCGAAAGCTCTCTGTTTGCGCGACCATCTCATCGTCGGTCTTGGCGCGCATCTCGTCTTCTAGGTCGTTGATCTCATCAATCAATGGTTGCAGGCGTTTTACTTCGCGTTCATTGGGATCGCCTACCACCATAGTCAGTAGTTTCTTGAACATCTCAGCGTTTTATCCTCAGTCGCCAAAAAATTATGTGCCATTATGTGCGGCAAGCGGGCGCCATTGCGCCTGTTGCCTTGGGCAGAAAAAGAAATCTATTCGAGCGTGCAGTATAGCATAACAACAGCGCCGTGGATAGGAGTGATCATACCCATTGCGCTGTTGATTGTTCGACATCGGCGCGCCACGACGACGTTGCGCTGCGTCGGGCGCTGCGATACTCGGCCTGCGTGCTGTGATCAGGCGTTAGCGATCGCCCGCAAAGCCTCCGTCTGGCAAATTGTGATCCAGCGCGTCCCATTTGTCAAACAGCGCGCCCACCGATTCACCGCGATGGGTGCGCAGAATCACATCGCTGAGCATTTCGGCCACCGAGACAACCTTTAGTCTCTCGCCGATCACGTCGCTCTTTGTCTGCGGGATCGTCACCGTGTCGGCGACAACAACCTGCTTGAAGACTGAGTCGCGCAGATTGGTGGCGGCCGGCTCGGATAAGACGGCATGCGTGGCGCAGGCATAGATTTCGATGGCGCCCTTAACTTTGACAAATTGGCCGGCGAGGGCCAGAGTGCCCGCGGTGTCAATCTCGTCATCCACGACGATGACGTTCTTGTCCTTGACATCACCGATCAGGTCGAACATCTGGGTTTGTTTGCCATCATACGAGCGCCGTTTTTCGATCACGGCCAGCGGCACCGCAAAACGGGCCTGCTGTGCGGGGTCTGGCGCCGCCAGGCTGCCGGTGGCGGCGAAGCGCAGCTTTTCGGAGAGTCGTTCGGCAAAATTGCGCGCTCGCCGCACACCACCCACATCGGGCGAAACCACCACCACGTTTGGAATCTGCAGCCGCGCGAAGTGATCCACCAGCGGGTAGAGCGCCGTCAGTTCATCGGTCGGGATGGTGAAAAAACCCTGGATCTGGCCCGCGTGCAGGTCTACCGTGACGAACCGATCCGCGCCCGCGACGGTAATGAGATCAGCCACCAGCCGCGCGGTGATGGGCACGCGCGGCTGATCCTTCTTGTCGGTGCGGCCGTAGCCATAGTAGGGCAGGACGGCCGTGATGCGACCGGCTGAATCGCGATGAAGCGTATCCAGGCAGATCAGCAGCTCCATCACGTTGTCATTGGTCGGCGCGGAGGTGGATTGAATCAGAAAAACATCCTTGCCCCGCACGCTCTCGCCCAGCCGACAAAAGGTATTGCCATTCGAAAACGTGGAGATTTCGATTTTGCCCAGCTGGAAATCAGCGCCTTGTTTCAAGCGCAGATACCGGCAGATCGTGTCAGCCAGTGGATGACCGGCGGTCCCGGAGAAAACGGCCATTTTGCCGTACATGCTTAGTCCGGCCATGTCAGCGTCCATATTCTTGTGATTGATAACGAATGCATCGCAGATCGCCACTCCCCGCTGCGCCCCTGACGTCGCCCTGTCACGCCAGCGCGGTCAGCAACTGATCGGCCGCAGTGTATGGATCCAGCGCGCGGCTGACGATCTGGTCTACGATGCCATGCAGCGATTCTTGCGGAATGAGCGCGGCCAATTTTTCCAACATACGGCGGCGTACAATGCCTTCAAGCTCGTTTGCGGCCCGCACACGCTCGCGCGCGTTCCAGAGGTCGCTGCGGATCAAAAAGGCGCGATGCTGTTCGATGGCCGCGACCAATTCTGGAACGCCGTTGTCTTGCAGGGCGACCGTCTTGATGATGGGAGGCTCCCAGGCCACGCCGCGATGCATGCTTGGCGTCTCGATGGTCATCAACTGCCCGTGATGCGAAATACCACGCACCTCTTCAGGCGCAATGCCCAGCATCATCTTCAACGCCATCACGGTGCGGTCTGCGCCCTCGCGGTCAGCCTTGTTCACGACAAAGACATCGGCAATTTCAAGCACGCCGGCCTTGATGGCTTGCACTTCGTCGCCCAGGCCCGGCGCTTCGACGACGACGGTGGTGTGCGCGGTGCTGGCAATTTCAACCTCAGCCTGCCCAACGCCCACCGTTTCCACCAGCACGCGATCGAAGCCGGCCGCGTCGAGGGTGATGATGACATCCGCCGTGGCGCGCGCCAGGCCGCCCAGGCTGCCGCGCGTGGCCATGGAGCGAATGAAGATGCCTGGATCGCCGCTCAAATCGCGCATGCGCACGCGGTCGCCCAACAGCGCCCCGCCGGTGAACGGACTGGTGGGATCAACGGCCACGATGCCGACAGATTTTCCCTGTTGACGATATACTTTGGCCACGGCGTTGACAAGGGTGCTCTTGCCGGTGCCTGGCGAACCGGTGAAGCCGATCACGGCGGCCTGGCCCGTAAAGGGATAGAGGCCCGTCAGCAACTCTTGCGCGGGTCTGCCTCCGCTTTCGACCACGGTGATGGCACGCGCCAGAGAGCGACGATGACCCTGACGCAGTTGGGCAATCAGTTCAGCCGGTGATTGGTTCATGGTTACGCTGGAACCGCAGCCCTTACTTGTGCGCGAATGAAATCAACGATGTCCTGGGTTGAGGTGCCAGGCCCAAAGACGCCCTTGATCCCCATCGCCTTCAGAGCTTCCACATCTTCATCCGGGATGATGCCGCCCATCAGCACGACAATGTCATCCATACCGCTCTGCTGGATCTCCTGCATGATCTTCGGGGCCAGCGCCATGTGCGCGCCGGAGAGAATGGAAAGGCCAATAACGTCCACATCCTCTTGCAAAGCCGCTTCCACGATCATTTGCGGGGTCTGCCGAATCCCGGTGTAGATCACCTCAAAGCCGGCATCACGCAAGGCACGCGCCACCACTTTGGCGCCGCGATCGTGACCGTCCAAGCCCGGCTTGGCCACTAACACGCGAATTTTCCGTTCACTCATAACAATTCAATGCTCCTTGTTTGTTCTGACGCTCGACGAAATTAGAAGAAGACTGGCTCGTGATAAATCCCAAACACCTCACGCAAGACGTCGCACATCTCGCCCAGGGTCGCATAGGATTTGGTTGCTTCGATGATAGGCTCCATCAGGTTGCCGGTCGGCGCGCGGGCGGCATCGGCCAGACGCCGCAGCGCTTGCTGCGTGGCCTGGTTGTCGCGGCCGCTGCGCACATCGTGCAGGCGCTTCAACTGGCGCGCGTAGCCCTGTGGATCCATCGCCAGGATCGGGATACCGGTTGTATCTTGGCTGGCAAACTCGTTGACGCCGACGATGGTGCGATGGCGCGTGTCAATTTCCTGTTGATACCGGTAGGCGGCTTCGGCAATCTCGCGCTGCATGAAACCGCCTTCGAGCGCCGGAATAACGCCGCCCAGGGCTTCGATGCGCTTGAGATAGTGCAGCGTCTCGGCTTCGGTCTGGTTGGTCAGGGCTTCGACGAAGAAGGAACCAGCCAACGGGTCCATCGTGTTGGCAACGCCGCTTTCGTGCGCAATGATCTGCTGCGTGCGCAGGGCGATGGTGACCGCTTTGGCGCTGGGCAGAGCCAGCGCCTCGTCCATCGAGTTGGTATGGAGGGATTGGGTGCCGCCGAGGACGGCTGCCAGCGCCTGAATGGCGACGCGCACGATGTTGTTTTCCGGCTGCTGCGCAGTCAGGCTGACGCCGGCCGTCTGCGTGTGGAAACGCAGCATCCAGGAGCGCGGGTCTTGCGCGCCGTATTTCTCACGCAGGATGCGCGCCCAGATGCGGCGGCCAGCCCGATACTTGGCAATTTCTTCGAAGAAGTCGTTGTGTGCATTGAAGAAGAAGGAAAGGCGCGGGGCAAAATCGTCCACCTTCATGCCACGGGCGATGCAGGCATCTACATAAGCCAGTCCATCGCCCAGGGTGAAGGCCAGCTCTTGCACCGCCGTGCTGCCGGCCTCGCGAATGTGATAACCCGAAATGCTGATGGTGTTCCACAGCGGCATGTGCTGCGTTCCAAACTCGATGGTATCTACGACCAGGCGCATGGAGTGGCTGGGCGGGAAGAGGAATTCCTTCTGCGCAATGAATTCCTTGAGAATGTCATTTTGCAGCGTGCCGCGTAACTGGCTGCGTTGATAGCCTTGCTTCTCAGCGGCCACAATGTACATGGCCCAGATGATGGCGGCGGGACTGTTGATCGTCATGGACGTGCTGACGTCGCCCAGGGGAATTCCATCGAAAAGGGCTTCCATGTCGGCCAGCGAGCTGACAGCCACGCCGCACTTGCCAAATTCGCCCAGGGCTTCAGGCGCATCGCTGTCATAGCCATAGAGGGTGGGCATGTCGAAGGCCACCGACAGCCCCATGTTGCCCTGGCTCAGGAGGTATTTGTAGCGGGCGTTGGTCTCCTCGGCTGTGCCAAAACCAGAGAACATGCGCATCGTCCACAGCCGACCACGGTGCATGGTGGGATAGACGCCGCGGGTGAACGGGTACTCGCCCGGCAGTCCCAGGTCTTGGGCGTAGTCCATGTCCGCCACATCCAACGGTGTGTAGAGGTGATTGATGGGAACGCTTGATGTGGTGATAAACTCGCGCTGGCGTTCTGGTGCACGCGCCCGCGTTTGTTGCAGCGTGGTCTCTTCCCACTGCTCAACCGCCTCTTGGATTTGGGCCAGGCTGGCTTTGTCGTACATGTTCGTCACCTCCGTGGTGCAATCGCTTGCCAAGGCGCCACAACGCAGTGCGTCATTGCAGCGCGTTACTCTTACTCATTTTACCCGAAGTAGGCGTCGTGCGCCAGTTATGGCGTGAGCGGGAATAGACCTCACTTTGCCGCCTAAGAAAATAGGCGCCGTGCGCAGCCGCTTGCCGTATGAATCACGGCGCTTCCAGCCACTGCCCACTCAGCGCCGCGTGGATGCACTGTTCCAACTCTCCGAAACGCATGGTGACGCCGCTGTGCGCCGGCGCGTAACAGGCCATCTTACCCGCGTTCGTCGCCATACTCTTGATGCCGAGCTGCTTGATGGGCGCGACCACGGCGCAGGTGTCGGCTACCACCAGACCGCCCGCGCCTTCGATGTCTTGCACCCAGCCGGCCGCTTCGGCGCGCTGGCGAATCAAACGGCCAGTGGTGACCCACAGCCGCGTGGCAAGATGCTGACCGCGCACCGCCTCCGCCACGGTCTGGATTTCACTCAGACTGGCGTGCGGACAGCCGATCGTCACCAGGTCAATCGCGGACACTTCTGGATTGGCATCCATGACTGCATAGGCCGGGGCCAGGCTTTCGATGCGCAGGCGACGGGCGCCGGCCTGAATCAAGGACTCGCCCAGGGCGGCGGCTTCGGGCGTGTAGCCAGCGATGTGATAGAGCGCGACCGCGCCGTAGCCAGCCAGGGCCGCGCCCAGGGTCTTGAGCCGGTCGCCGGCCGCGCCGCCGCTGGTCACGTCGGCTGGCAAGGGCGGCAGCCAGGCGCCCAAGTCGCTGAACCAGAGGCAGCCGTTGCCCACCTGCTTGCCAATCAAATAGCCCAATGCGCCAAAATCGGCGATTGATCGCACCGGGCAGGCGATCTCGATGATCCAGTTGGCGCGGCGCCCCTCATCGAGGTGATAGCCGTAGCGCGCAGTGCGTCCCACAATGGCCGCGGCCAGCGCGCTGGGGCCGCCTTCGCGATTGGTGCGCAAGGCCAGGATCGAATTGCCGAAGGCGACCGCACTCGATTCGGCCCAGGCGACGTGATCGCCCATGCGCAGGCCGGATTCGGGCAGCAGGTAGGGCACGCAGCTAAGGGTCTGCTGCACGCCGAGCTTGCTGAACGCGCTAATCGCCTTCAGCTGCGGCTTGGCAAAGGCTTCGGCGATGCCCATTTCTTGCCAGCGCGCCTCTTCCATGCCCATGGGGTTGAGCATCGTGGATACGCGCACGCGGCCCCCATCGTCCGCCCACTGGCTGAGGAAGGCAACGCCTGCGTCGCCGATGTTTTTGTAGCTGACGCCGGCAATCTGGGCGTGCGTGATCGGCGCCAGGTCTGGCGCGCCATAGATGCGGCCGAGCGTCGCCACAATCTCCATGGCGCGCTGCACGCCTGGCCCCTGCGCGCCCTGTAACATCGCTTGTTCTTCGTCGTTCAAATAGAGGTCACTCATCGTTTGTTCATCCGTTGTGAGCCATGGGCGCCAGCCGGCGTCCGGTGAATACGTTGGCTGTTGATGCAGCCGGCAGCGCGGAATATCCGGTGTTCCCTAGCGGCTGCGGTTGAGAAGATGATCCAGCAGCAGGAAAATGACGAGCGCGATGACCAAAATCATCGCCGCAAAGCCCAAGGGCGACAAGGGCACAATGAAGACAATGCGCACTTTCTGCCAAATGATGAGCAAGGCCACGATCAAGGCAATCGTGAACAGTAAACTGCGCGAACGTAGATTCATGATACTCCTCCAAACGGTCTGCCGACGCGCGCCTATCTTAGCACTGGAAATCAGAAAGCAGCAAAATGATGCACGTCATGGTTTGGCCCAGGTTTGCTCACTAGACTGTAGGTCATCCTCTAGTCGTCTACTCGCGTTGGGGCTGCCTGTGGCGCCTCGCCTGCACCTGAGCGCGCAGTCGGCTGATTGTATTCGACGAAGTTAGTTTTGGATGTCGCACTCCCGTCACGTGGTGGAGGAAGAACGGTGTACGACCTGATTATTATCGGCGGTGGACCAGCCGGACTGGCGGCCGCCGCCTATGCCCTACGTCAACATTTGAACGTCTTACTCATCGGCGACCAGGTGGGAGGGCGCGTGGGCTGGCGTTTGGATGTTCCGTGGTTGGAAAACCAACACAGCCTGGCGGGCGAAGACCTGGTGCGTGCGCTCAAAGCTGAAGTGCACCTGCGGCACCTTGCGCGTGTGCTCGATCGGGCCGTGGCGGTGGAGACCTTCAACGAGTTTTACCGGGTGCAAACCGCCGCTGGGGTTTTTGAAACGCGCACGCTGCTCATAGCAACCGGCGCTTATCCCAAACGCCTGCAGGCGCCTGGAGAAGAAACCTTCTATCTGCGCGGGCTTTCCTATTCGGCTATCACCTATGCTTCGGCCATGTTGGACCGGGTCGTCGCGGTGATTGGCGACGGCCCGCTGGCTCTGCGCAGCGCGGCCGAATTGGTGCGCGCGGCCGCCCGCGTCTACCTGGTGGCGGCCGATCCTGCTTGCCGCCAGACCCCTTGGGGTCGTCGGCTGGCCGAAGCGCCGCACCTGACCTGGCTCACCGGCTACCGGGTTGAAGCTATTGCAGGCACGGAGTACGTGGAGGAGCTGGTGGTGCGCGGCGCGCATGGCCTACAAACGCTCAAAGTAGACTGCGTCTTCGTTGAAATTGGCCTGGAAGCGGACTCGGGTCTGGTGGCGCACCTGGTGCAGCATGATGCGCAGGGGCGCATCACGGTGGATCAACGCAATCGCACGAGCCGGCCTGGCATCTACGCAGCCGGGGATGTGACCGATGTCTATGCGGAGCAGATTTTGGTGGCCGTGGGTGAAGGGGCTAAGTCCGCGCTGAGCGCCTCCGAGTATCTGGCTGAGCTGGGATCGTAGCGGCCGAGGCGCGGTCCCGTGATGCGCGCGGAAGTCTCTCTACGCGTCGCTGCGTACACGCTTACTGACGTACACGATGTCCAGATGATGATGATAGCCGGCGGCCGCGAAAAGGGCCAGCGAGGCGTCGTTCCAGCGCTCGATCAATGCGCTCCAGATTTCGATGCCCAGGCTGGCGAACCAGGCTTCGCAGGCGGCGATGAGGCGTTGAGCCACGCCGCGGCGGCGATACGCTGGCGCGACCGCCAGGCGGTTTATGATGCCTCGCCGGCTGTCGTGGGTCGCAATCACCACGCCGACCAACGCGGGGCCGTCCCACAGCCCGATGACCCGCTGCATCTGGCTTGCCAGTTGGCGGGCAAACGCTTCACGGCTGTCACGGCCGGCAGGTCGAACAGAGAGCTTGGCCAGTTCCCAGAGAGCCAGCAGGCGATCGTAGTCCGCTGCGCTCAGCAGGCGTTCTTCAAGTCGGTCGGTTTCAGGCATCGAAAGTTCCTTGTGAAAGGAGTGTACCATGCAAGCACGCGATATCATGACCAGACAGGTCATTACGATCGGCCCCGATGCAACGGTAGACGAATTGGCCGAGTTGCTGACCAGCCAGCGCATCAGTGGGGTGCCGGTGATGGACAGCAGCGATCGCCTGGTTGGCGTTGCCACTGACGCCGATGTGATTAGCAAGGCCGGCGCGCGCGTGGGCGACATCATGACGCCGCACCCCATCACGGTGCGCGAAGAGGCGCCGTTGGAAGAGGTGGCGATGATCCTGGCCGGCCATCACATCAAGCGCGTGCCCGTCATGCGCGGCGACGCGCTCGTGGGCCTGGTCAGTCGGGCGGACATCGTCAAGGCCGTGGCCCGCCGCACCTGGCGCCCCGATCAGATCGTGGATTACGAGCTGAGCATCGCCTAGTTCAAGCATCTGAGCGTTGCCGTATTCTGCCATTGTTAGTAACGGCGCAGGCACTCTGCGCCGACTGCAGCCGCCGAATGAATTCGGGCCGCAAGGGCGTTCCGCCCCCAGGACTTCGGCGAGGCTTCGATGATCTCAGCCGAATCGCTCAGTCGAGCCGTCGGCCGTCGCCGACCAGCCTCGCATATCCGCAGGTTGGACGCCCGGTGGTGCGCCCAACAGGCGCGATTTCAATCGCTCGCTGGCGCGCCGCCTGAGTCGTTGCCATGACCGGCGCAGAGGAACACAGAAGGCGATGAATTCCCGTCGCCAATCTCCGCTCCTCTGCACCCCACCTGCAGTTTATCCCCTGCTCCGTTGCGTCTACTCGTCTACCGTGCGCAAGTGCAGTTCGCGCAATTGCCCGGCTGCGATCGGCGAGGGCGCGCCAAAGAGCAAATCGCTGGCGGTGGCCGTCTTGGGGAACGCGATCACCTCGCGAATGTTGCCCGCGCCAGCGAAGAGCGCCACGAGCCGCGCCATGCCCAGGGCGATCCCGCCGTGCGGCGGCGCGCCAAACTCAAAGGCGTCCAGAAGCTGACTGAATTGAAGCTGCTGCGTCTCCTCGTCAATGCCGAGCTGCGTGAACAGGCGGTTCTGCAGGTCGCGGCGGTGAATACGGATGCTGCCGCCGCCCACTTCCCAGCCATTCAAGATCACATCATAGGCCTTGGCGCGTACGCTGCCCGGATCGGACTCAAGGCGCTCCCAATCTTCGTCCAGGGCTGAGGTGAACGGATGGTGCACGGCGGTCCAGCGCTGCTCTTCGGCGCTGAACTCCAGCAAGGGAAAGTCCGTCACCCAGCAGAAGGCAAAGACGCTGTCGTCCATCAGCCCCAGGCGACGTCCCAGCTCCAGGCGCAAATTGCTGAGCGCCTGGGCCGTGACCGCGGGGGCCGCCGCGACGACGAGCACCAAGTCGCCCGGTTGGGCGCCGGTGCGTGCAAGCAGGCCCTGGAATTCATGGGGCGAAAGGAATTTGGCAAACGATGAGCGCACATGGTCCCGATCGGGCGTCACGTCCGCGGGGAGCGCCAGCCAGGCCAGCCCCTGCGCACCGTAGCGCTTGACCATCTCGGTTAGCTCATCCACTTGCTTGCGGGAATACCCGGCGCAGTGGGGCGCGCAAATCGCCTTGATTTGATCGCCCTTGGCCACGGCGTTGGCGAAGACGCCAAACGCGCTGTCCGCAAACAGGTCGCTCAAGTCGCATAACTCCAGGCCAAAACGGAGGTCGGGGCGGTCATTGCCAAAGCGCGCCAGGGCTTCCGCGTAGGTCAGCCGCGGGAAAGGGACCTGCTGAATGCGTTTGCCGGTGACGCTGGCTTCGCCGGGCAGGGCCACGCTCTCAACCAGATGAATCAGCATCGCTTCGATCAGCCCCATCACATCATCGCGATCCACAAACGACATTTCCAGGTCGAGCTGCGTAAACTCCGGCTGCCGGTCCGCGCGCAGGTCTTCGTCGCGGAAGCAGCGGGCAATTTGAAAGTAGCGCTCGAAACCAGCCACCATGAGCAGTTGCTTCAACTGCTGCGGCGACTGCGGCAGCGCGTAGAACTCGCCAGGATGCACGCGGCTGGGCACCACGTAATCGCGCGCGCCCTCCGGGGTGGATTTGATCAGAATCGGCGTTTCAATTTCCATGAACTGGCGCTCGTGCAGGAAATTGCGGATCGTGCGCACGATGCGATCGTAGAGGATGATGTTGCGCTGCAACGTGGCGCGGCGCAGGTCCAGATAGCGATACTTGAGCCGCACCACTTCATCTACCGCGCTCTCTTCGTTGATGTAGAAGGGCGGGGTCTTGGCCGTGTTCAGGATGACCACCTCATCCGCCGTCACTTCGATGTCGCCGGTCGCCATGCTGGGATTGCGCAGATCCTGAGGCCGCGGCGTCACAACCCCTTTGATCTGCAGCACAAACTCGACGCGCGTCTGACTGGCAACGGCGTGCGCGGCCGGCGCGCGGTCCGCATTGATCGTCACTTGCACCAGGCCGCTGCGGTCGCGAAGGTCCAGGAAGATAAGGCCGCCATGATCTCGGCGGCGATGAAGCCACCCGGCCAGGGTGACCGTCTGGCCGGCGTCTGTCAAACGAAGATCGCCGCAACGATGCGATTTGAGCATGATGTCTGTCCTCTTCAGAAAAATGTGATCTATGAGGTCACATTATACGCATGTGACGCGATGTCCCAAGTTCGCACGGCGCGGTGAAGACGGCGGGGCTGGACGCAGGGCATGGTCTGATTTTGGCGAAATGCGGCGCTTGCGGTATCTTCTGAATGACACACGGCAGCTGGCGTCGCACGCTTCCCCCAAAGGCTGAACCGGAGGCTGCCCCCTTATCGAAGGAGAGTCATGAGACACGACTTTGCACGCACGCTGAATTTTGCGCACCGGGGCGCGCGCCAGGCCGCGCCCGAAAACACGCTGGCTGCATTTGCCAAAGCGCTGCAGCTGGGCGCGGACGGCATCGAACTCGATACGCTGCTCAGCCAAGACGGCGTATTGGTAGTGTGCCACAATCCAGAGGTGGATGAGACCAGCAACGGCAGCGGTCGTATCCAGGATCTCAGCCTGTCTGCGTTGCGTGAGTTCGATTTTGGCGGTTGGTTTGATCCCGCCTTCGCGGGTGAGAAGATACCGACCTTGGCCGAGGTTTTCGACCTGGTAGGCTCGCGGCTGCTGGTCAACATTGAGATGAAGACGACCAACCTGCGCGGCGACGGCCTGGAGACGGCGATCGCCGCCTTCATCAAAGGCCGCAACCTATACGACCAGGTGATCGTTTCGTCGTTCAACCCGCTCGCTCTGCGGCGCCTGCGCCGTCTCGACCCACGCATCGAAATCGGCCTTCTCTACTCCCCTGATCTGCCGCTCTATCTGCGCCGGGCCTGGCTGCTTCCCTGGATCAAGCCGCACGCCTTGCATCCTGAACATAGCATGGTGGATGCGCGCTACATGGCTTGGGCGCAGCGCGCGGGCTATGATGTCAATGTGTGGACGGTCAACGAGGAGACGGAGATGCAGCGCCTGCTCGACCTGGGCGTCAGCAGCATCATTACCGATGCGCCTGACCGGTTGCGGCAGGTGCAAGCCGTTCGCTGACCGACAAATGCCGAGCGAGTTTGGCGCTTCTCTCGCACTGCACCCTGCGATCACGCCGAAGTCTCGACTTGTCGAGGACGTTTCGTCAGTCAGATGAATTCTTTATACGCTCGTTTCGCGGTAAGTGATGGGCACACCCTCGTGTGCATCATCGGCGCTCAACACACCGCGGGTGCCCACCGTAGGCATCGGCGCCAGGGGTAGGCTATAAGCCGGGCCGCTTTCGACAAAGCCCAATTCGCTGAGCAGGTCGGGCGTCAGTCCTACCCCGTTTGCAGCCTCGAAGACGGCCCGGAAACACCCCCAGCGCTGCGCCACGGCCAGCGCTTCGATCAATAAGCTGCGGCCAACCGCTGCGTCGTCGTTGTTGGCCTGCGCCGTATCGGAAATCCACAGCTCGGGCGTCAACCAGTTAGCGCGCGGGCGTAAAGCGCCGAGCAGCACGCCCACCACCTGGCCGTTCTTTTCTGCCACCAAGGCCAGCGCCGTTTCATGTCCCATCAGCTCCCGAAAAACTGCGGCAACGGCTGTAATCTGGCTTGGGGTTGGCATGGGGCGGCCGGCCGCGGCCAGCAGCGTGATCATCTCAATGATATCGTGTTCAGCCGCTGGCCGAATGAGGGCTGCCGCGATGTCAGGGGCGCCAGCGGCCGCAGTCGTTGCGTGCGGTTCGGTTCCGGCGCTGAGTTTGCCGCGCAGTGATTGTCGTTTCAATGCCGACGCTCCTCTCTCGTTGTTGCTCTCCGCGGCCACCCCTTTGGTCAGGGCATGGGTAAGCTCGCCGCATGGAGCGGTGAATGACCTATGCTCACCCCCGCATCTGCTGGCGCAGCGCGTTCACCGTCGTCACTGGCAGTTTGCAGGTGTAGTTTTCGCACACATACGCGGTCGCCTCTCCCTTGATCTGGTCACGTCCGGCTAACAGAGGGATGAGCGCGCGGGATGTCTTGTCCTCGACAGGCGCCACTGCAACCAGCGTATTGGGCCGATAGTATTGCCACACTTCGTGCAGCAGCGCCTGGCTGTCGGGAGCAGTGACTGCGCCGATGATGGCGATTTCACGCGGCGGCGCCAGGTGGAAATCCAGCACACAGAGCAGACGGCTGAAGGCGCCTGGCGCGCGCATCATCCCATCGCGCAGCAGTTGGAGAATGGCGACTGCGTGGCGTTCATACATTTCGTTGCCCAACAGCTTTCCCAGGGTCAGCAGCACGCTGGCGGCGCTGGCATTGGCCGAAGGCATGGCATTGTCCACCACCTCTTTCGGGCGGGCAATCAGAGCCTCGTGGTCATCGCTGGTGCTGAAGAAACCGCCCTTGTCCGCATCCCAAAAATGCGCCAACATCAGGTCGGCCAGCGCCTGCGCCTCCTGCAGCCAACGCAGCTCGAACGTAGCCTGGTAGAGCGCCAACAAACCTTCGGCCAGCATCGCGTAATCTTCCAGGTACGCATTGAGCTTGGCGCGGCCATCCTTGTAGGTGCGCAGCAGCCGACCGCTGTGCGGGTCGCGCAGGCGGCTCAGCAAAAAATTGGCCGCAGCGACAGCGACCTGCCGATAGTCCTCGCGTCCTAAAATACGCGCGGCATCGGCGAACGCGGTCAGCATCAAGCCATTCCATGACGTGAGCATTTTGTCGTCCAGGCCCGGCGCCACGCGCTTCTGTCGCGCCGCGAACAGGGCGGCGCGGCCGCGCGCGATGATCGCGGCCAGGCGCGCGGGTTCGACGCGAGCCTGGCTGGCAACGATCTCCAGCGGCAGTTCGACATGCAGAATGTTCTTCATCTCGAAATTGCCGCGCGCGGTCACGTCGTAGTAGCGACCGAAGAGCGCGGCATCATCCGGCCCTAGCAGTTCGCGCACCTCGGCCTCTGTCCACAGGAAGAATTTGCCCTCTTCGCCTTCGCTGTCTGCATCCTGCGCCGAATAGAAGCCGCCCTCCGCGCCAGTCATTTCGCGCAGCACGTAGGCCAGGGTTTCTTCTGTGATCTGACGGTACAGCGGCTTGCCGGTGACCTGAAAAGCCAGCGCATAGACGCGCGCCAATTGGGCATTATCGTACAGCATCTTTTCGAAGTGGGGCACCAGCCAGCGCTCGTCGGTGGCATAGCGATGAAAGCCGCCGCCAATTTGATCGTAGATGCCGCCGCGCGCCATCTGGCTGAGGGTTTGTTCGACCATCTCCAGTGCGTGGGGCTGGCCGGTGCGCGCATGGTAACGCAGCAGGAATTCCAAGGCCATGGAGGGCGGGAATTTGGGCGCCTGGCCGAAGCCAGCATAGCGTGTGTCAAACCGGGCCGCCAACTCCTGGTAGGCGCGATCAAGCACCTGCGGCGACAGCGCTTCGCTGGCCGGCTGCAGCAGTTCGGACTGGCGCAGCATTTGGCGAATCTGGTCGGCGCTGCGCTGAATGTCGCCTGGTCGCTGCTGATACGCGCTGGCCAGGCTTTGCAGGAGTTGACGAAAACCAGGCATGCCGTAGCGCGGGGTCGGCGGGAAATAGGTGCCAGCGTAGAAAGGCACGCCGTCTGGCGTGAGGAACATAGTCATCGGCCAGCCGCCGCTGCCAGTCATCGCTTGCACGGCGTCCATGTAGATGGCATCCAGGTCAGGACGTTCTTCGCGGTCAACTTTGATGTTGATGAAGGCGCGGTTCATGATTGCGGCCGTGTCGGGGTCCTCGAATGATTCATGCGCCATCACGTGGCACCAATGGCAGGCGCTGTAGCCGATGCTCAAGAGGATCGGTTTGTTTTCATCTCGCGCCCGAGCCAGCGCTTCCTCGCCCCACGGATACCAGTCAACTGGATTATGCGCATGCTGGTGCAGATAGGGACTGGTTTCGTCAATCAGGCGATTGGTAAAGGTGGTTTCCGTGCCGGTGGGGCCGGCTGTTTGCTCGAGAGCCATGCTTGATCTACTCCATCCATGTGATTTGGCGTCATTGTACCACACGCACGCGGTCGCAGCAACGACAGCGGCGACCGGCAGAAGGCGCATCCTTGATTTCAGGTTTTGTCTGTTTTTCTGGTAAACTAGGTACTATAGAACCGATTCTTTCGCGTTCGTGTGTTTGATCGCGTGCCGCTGGGCACCTGTCATGAGGAGGCACTCGTGCTGGAAAAGATCAATCTAGGCAAAGAACTGAAGCGTAAAGAGTGGAAGGAGATGCGCCGCCCACTCCAGCATCGTCTGTACGAGTTGGCGCAGGCTGCGTACGATACCGGCATTCCAACCGTCGTCGTTTTTGAAGGGTGGGACGCCTCAGGCAAGGGCACCAGCATCAATTTGCTGACGCAGCGACTCGACCCCCGTGGTTTCAAGGTATGGCCGATACGCGCGCCGCGCACCTATGAACAAAATCATCCCTGGCTGTGGCGTTTTTGGAACAAGCTGCCGAACCGTGGTCAGATTGCCATCTTTGATCGCAGTTGGTATGGCCGCGTACTGGTGGAACGTGTCGAAAAGCTGACGCCAGAGACCGAATGGCGCAAAGCGTACCGCGATATTGTTGATTTCGAACGCACGCTGGCCGATGACGGTCATATCATTGCGAAGCTCTGGATGCATATCAGCAAGAAAGAGCAGCGCCGTCGTTTCAAAGCCCTGGAAAAAGACCCACTGCAAAGCTGGCATGTGCAGCCGGAAGACTGGGAACACTATCGCAAGTATGACAAATACCTGCTGGCGGTGGAGGAGATGCTGGAGACCACGGAGACCGAATGGGCGCCTTGGACCATTGTGGAGGCCACCGATCAGCACTACACCTGGTGGCGAGTCTTCACGGCGGTGGCGGACGCGCTGGCAAAAGGCTTGAAGCTGCGTGGCATTGATCCGGAGTCGGTCATTTCGCCTCTGCCTGACGCTGGCACAGATGCCGCCGAGTCGCCGCTGGCAGGCAAAACCGCGGCTGAAGAGGCGGCCACGGCCGATGTGAACACGCCAGGCATTGCACGCATGGCGGGCCACGCGGCTGAGGAGTCGGAAACCGACGCCTTGTCCCACGATGACGACGACGACTTAGATTGAGTGGGTTCGCATAGAGGTGCAGCCATGTCTTCGATATTATCACAAGTAGATTTGACGCTCAGTCTAACTGAGGAAGAGTACATCGAACAGGTGGTCCGCTATCAGGTTGCTCTGAGCCAACTGGGCTACCAGGTCTATGTACAAAAACGCCCCGTCGTCATGGTCTTCGAAGGTTGGGATGCGGCCGGCAAGGGCGGCGCCATCAAGCGCATTACAGAGAAGCTTGATCCGCGCGGCTACGCAGTCTACTCCATTGCCGCGCCCCAGGGTGAAGACAAAACCCATCATTATCTGTGGCGGTTCTGGCGGCGTCTGCCCGAACGCGGACAGATCGCCCTGTTTGATCGCAGTTGGTACGGCCGCGTCATGGTAGAACGCATCGAGGGCTTCTGCCGCGAGGTCGAGTGGAAACGGGCCTACCGCGAGATCAACCAGTTCGAACGGCAGCTGGTGGATTTTGGGACCGTTGTTTTCAAGTTCTGGGTTCACATCAGCAAAGAAGAACAACTCAAACGCTTCACGGAGCGCGCAGACACGCCCTACAAGGTGTGGAAGCTGACGGACGAGGATTGGCGCAACCGCGAAAAGTGGGATCGCTACGAAGAGGCCGTGGACGAAATGCTGCTCAAGACCAGTACGCTCTCCGCGCCCTGGACGATCGTCGAAGGCAACAACAAATGGTGGGCGCGGGTCAGGGTCTTGCGCACGGTGGTGGAGAGCCTTTCCCGTGAGCTAGACTACGTGCCCGACATTCTGAAGATCAAGGGCGAGAAGAAAAGCTCGAAAAAGAAGTAGGCCCGGGCTGGGCGCCAGAGGCCGGTTATTGGGGCACATGACCTAAATCATTGGCATAGATAAGGCGCCATGCTACAATCTGCCCGCAAGCAGTTTTCATGCGGTGGCGCGTCGAGCCATCCGGATGGCCTGTCAATGGAGCCAAGGCCCGTGAACGTTGCGTATTGTCATGTGCCAGATATCCTCATCAGGCACCGCTTGATCGCAAGCGGTGCCGCTTTCCGTCATGTGGGGAGGCCTACACGCACCTACGGCGGCTTCCCGGTTACGTTGCCTTTGCGCTGGCAGCGATCTCGTTTCTTTCCTCTCACGCCTGGTACGCCCGACGGCTTTCACTTCTCGTTGACGCGAACTCCAAGAAACTCACACCACCGCCGTTCTTGTTTGATTTTGACGTCATGTCCGCGCACGGCTGTGCGCACGGCTTGCCAAGCGCCATCGAGGCATGACAGGCCGATCTTTGTACAATGATGTATGAGGAGCAATGTATGGAAACTAACAAGCCTAACCCCTTCGAGATTGCACAGCGCCAACTCGACGAGGCCGCCGCGATTTTGAAACTCGACCCGGCGGTGCATGAACTACTGCGCTGGCCCATCCGCGAACTCCACGTTTCCCTGCCAGTCAAGATGGATGACGGCACCACCAAAGTTTTTCACGGCTTCCGCGTGCAGTACAACGACGCGCGTGGCCCCACAAAGGGTGGTCTGCGATTCCATCCTGATGAAACCATTGACACCGTGCGTGCCCTGGCCGCGTGGATGACCTGGAAGACGGCCGTCGTAGACATTCCCCTGGGCGGCGGCAAGGGCGGCATCATCTGCAATCCGAAGGAGATGTCTGCCGGTGAACTTGAACGTCTGTGTCGCGCGTATGTTCGCCAGGTCGGCCGCATTATTGGCCTGGAAAAGGACGTGCCCGCGCCGGATGTCTACACGACGCCGCAGATGATGGCGTGGATGATGGATGAGTTCTCCTTCATGCAGGGCTACAATGAGTTCGGCGTCATCACCGGCAAGCCGCTTGCCCTGGGTGGCTCTGCAGGCCGCGGCGACGCAACCGCACGCGGCGGCATTTACACCCTGCGCGAAGCCGGTAAAGTGCTGGGCATTGACCTCAAGGGCGCCACGGCTGCTGTGCAGGGTTATGGCAATGCCGGCTCCTTCGGCCAAAGCCTGGGCGAGGAGCTGTTAGGCCTCAAGACTGTGGCCGTCTCTGATTCGCGCGGCGGCATCTACAGCAGCAAGGGCCTTGACTACAAGCAGGTGATGGCCTTCAAGCGTGAGACCGGCTCGGTCGTTGGCTTCCCTGGCGCCGACACGATTACCAACGAGGAACTGCTTGAGTTGGATGTCACCGTGCTGATGCCGTCGGCCCTGGAGAACGTCATCACAGAGGCGAATGCCGACAAGATCCGCGCCAAGATTACCGTCGAACTGGCCAATGGGCCGACAACGCCAGAAGCGGATCATATCCTTCACGACCGCGGCGTTTACGTCATTCCGGACTTCTTGTGCAACGCAGGCGGTGTGACCGTCTCCTATTTTGAAATGGTGCAGAACGCTTACGACTACTATTGGGATGAGGAGCTCGTGCATGAGCGACTCGATCGCAAGATGACGACGGCGTTCCATGCTGTGCATAAGATGGCGACAGAGCGCAACGTCCACAACCGGCTGGCTGCGTACCTGGTTGCCGTCAACCGCGTGGCTGAGGCCGTGCGCCTGCGTGGATGGGCGTAATTGGGCCGCGCAGAGGCCAGGCGCTGACTTTTTGGCGCGCGCGTGGTCGGCGTCAAGCTGACCGTTGATGCAGAGGGGTGTGCCGATACACCAAGTGTCAGCACACTCCTTTCTTTGGGGGCACGAACGATGACTGAACTGCCGTCAGACACACCGCCAATTCTGGAAATTCATCTCCAGTTGTCGCAATATCCGATTCTTGCGCAGCAGATCCGCAAACGGATGCGCGAGGAAATCTACCGACGGGGCGTCACCACGTCTGAACGGTTCGAGAACGAGGCTCGCGATAAGGCCATCAAGTCGCAGCGCCGCGAAGGCATGATGAATCCGTTGGACGAAGAGGATGCGGAGCAGTGGGAACGGCGGTTACAGCAGATTCGTGAGTATTTAACCGACTTCTACTTCGCCTATAACTTGCCGCTGGACCTTTTGCAGCGGCTGATAGACGAGGCGATTGCGCAGCGTCTGCCTGGCGGTGAAGGCGGCACGCGCCTGATGTTCAATCCGGAGTTGGCGCCGCTCGATTTCATCTTGCGCAAGGCCCAGGAGTATGAGGAACTACCTGCGGAGAGACTAGAAAAGGTCCGCCATCATCTGGAAGAAATCATCGTCGTTCTGACCAAAACAATGATCAGCGACCAGTTGCACTTCGTGAGGCTGGCAAAGGCCTGGTTCACCGCAACCGATTTTCGCTATATTCAAGCCCGTCGCATCGGCGCCGGCAAGATCGGCGGCAAAGCGGCAGGTATGCTGTTGGCCTGGAAAGTGCTGCAGTCGGCCGCACCGCACCTGGCCTACCAGATTCAGATCCCGCGCTCCTACTTCATCGGCGCAGACGTGTTCTATGACTTCCTGTCGCTCAACGACATCGAATACCTGAATCAGAAGTACAAGCCAGCCGAGGAGATCATAGCTGATTATCCGGCGATCGAAGAGGCGTACGCGCAGGCTGAGCTGCCGCCGGGGGTCACATCGCGCCTGCGCCAGATTCTGCGCGAGGTGGGCAAGCGCCCATTGATCGTCCGTTCGTCCAGCCTGCTGGAAGACAACTTCGGCATGTCGTTTGCGGGCAAGTATCAGAGTTTCTTTTGCCCCAACCAGGCCACCCCAGAGGAAAACCTGGCTGCACTCACCCTGGCCATTCGTCGCGTCTATGCCAGTGTACACAACCCAGATGCCCTGCTGTATCGTCGGCGCATGGGGCTGCTCGATTACGATGAGCGCATGGCGATCTTGCTGCAAGAAGTGCAGGGTCAGGCGTACCATGATTATTTCTTTCCCGCCGTCGCCGGCGTGGCGTTCAGTTTTGCGCCCATCGTTTGGAATTCACGCCTGCGCCGCGAAGAGGGCTTTGTGCGCATGGTGACTGGCCTGGGCACACGCGCCGTGGAACGCGTGGGCGAGGACTACCCTCGCCTGGTGACGCTCAGCCATCCGCTGCTGCGCCCCGAAGTCTCGCCCAGCGCCATCCGCCGCTACTCGCAGCGCCTGATGGATGTCATTGACTTCCAGAAGAACGAACTGACGACGCTGCCCGTGCAGCAGGTGCTCGACTGGCGCTATCCGCCCTTGCGCTGGCTGGCTTCGGCCGACAAAGGCGACACGCTGCTTCCGATCTTCTCGCTTGGCCCTGAACTGGCTGCTGAACAGCTGCTGCCGACGTTCGACAATCTTCTGCAGCGCACGAACTTCGTGCCTTTCTTGAAAGAGGTCTTGGCTACCCTGCAGCAGCAGTATGGCCTGCCGGTAGATATGGAATTTGCCTTGAGCCTGGAGTCAGGAGCAAAACAGGCCGAGATTACCTTTCACCTGTTGCAGTGCCGCCCCCAGAGCACGACGAACGGCGAGGCGGCCAGCTCAGCGCCATTGGACCTGGTGGAGGCTGATCGCTTTTTCCTGGCCCAGCGCATGGTGCCCAACGGACGCGTCTCCGAGATTGATTACCTCGTCTATGTGGATCCATTGGCTTACGGCAATCTACCGACGCCCACACAGAAGCGCGAAGTGGCGCGCTGCGTCGGCCGCTTGAACAAGGCGCTGGAGAAACACGTCTTCATGCTTATTGGTCCGGGTCGCTGGGGTTCCGCCAATCTCGATCTGGGGGTGCCTGTGACCTACGCCGACATCTTCAACGCCAGGGCGCTCGTCGAGTTGGCCGTGGCGCACAAGGGCATCACGCCAGAGCCGTCTTACGGCACTCATTTCTTCCAAGACCTGGTCGAATCGCGCATCTATCCCCTGGCGCTTTACCCTGACGATGGTCAGGACAAGCTGAATCAGGCTTTCTTGGATGAGGCGGGCAACCAATTGGCGACCCTGCTGCCGCGTGATGCTGGGCTGGCCGACTGTGTCAAGGTCATTCACATTCCCTCCGTGCGGCAGGGGCAGGTGATGGAACTGCGGATGGACGGCAAGACCGGCCTCGCCTACTTCACCAGCGCCGCGGCGTTGACTTGACGCTTGCGGTGTTGACCGGTCTCGACCCGTGAGGCGTCGCTTTGACGGCCTGCCCTTCATCGGGTAAAATCCACCCTGCATAAAGTGAAGGTTCTTTCGATCGCGGTTGCGCTCCCCATAGGCGCGCCGGGATGCGATGATCAACGATGAGGTGCCAGATTGAGTAAGTTCTACTACGGTGGGCAGGCGGTGATGGAAGGGGTGATGATGCGCGGGCGCCAACGGATGGCTGTGGCCGTGCGTAACCCTGCGGGCGACATTGTCGTGCACGAAGAGCCGCTGACGGCTCGCATCTATACCAGTTCGTGGGGCCAATGGCCTTTTGTGCGCGGCCTTTCCTTGCTGTGGGACACCCTGGGCCTGGGCATGCGTGCGCTCATGTGGTCGGCAGATGTCGCCATGAGCGACCAGGAAGAGAAGATCGAATTCAGCGGACCGGTGGCTTGGACCACGGTGGCTTTCTCTCTGCTCGTTTCCATTGGCATCTTCTTTCTCCTGCCAACGGCCATCGCGCATTTTCTGGAACGCTGGTTCTCCAGCCGCATTGCCAGCGCGGTGATCGAAGGGGTGGTGCGCCTGGGGCTGTTCGTCGCCTACCTGTGGGCTATCGGCTTCATGCCGGACATCCGCCGCGTTTTCATGTATCACGGCGCAGAGCACAAGACCATCAACGCGTATGAGGCGGGCGTCCCCCTGGCGCCGGCTGAGGTGCGCAACTTTTCTCTGCAGCACCCGCGCTGCGGCACCAGTTTCCTGTTCATTGTGGTGGCGCTCTCGATCGTCCTCTTTGCGCCCTTCCATTTTGACCAATGGTATCTGCGCCTGGCCTCACGCCTGCTCCTGATTCCGGTGCTGGCCGGCATCGCCTACGAGTTCATCCGTTTCAGCGCCAGCCGCCTTGACAACCGCCTGGTGCGCGCGCTCATTCAGCCCGGCCTGTGGCTGCAATCGCTGACCACGCGTGAGCCGGATGACTCCATGCTGGAGTGCGCCATCGCGGCCCTGACGCCGGTGCTGGCCGCCGATGGCATTCAGATCGAGACGCCGATGGCGCCGCTGCCTGCAACGCTGCAGGCGCCGCTTGCCGCGTAAATAAATGATACACGTTTCAGCGCACGACCCGTGCTGAAGCCCCAACCCAATCACGGAATCATCGTCAACAAAGGAGTGTAACGATGCGAAACAAGATTACGATTGTCGGCGCCGGCATGGTCGGCTCTTCGTGTGCGGCATGGCTGGCCGAACGCGAACTGGGTGATATTGTCCTGGTGGATATTCCCGAAACCGGGGATATGCCCAAAGGCAAAGCCTTGGATTTGCTGCAGACCGGCCCGGTGGTTGGTTACGATACCAGAATTACCGGTACCAATTCGTATGCAGATACGGCCAATTCTGATGTCGTGGTGGTCACCGCGGGCGTGCCGCGCAAACCTGGCATGACGCGTGAGGACCTGGTGGGCATCAACACGCGTGTGGTGCGCAGTGTGGCCTCACAGATTGCGGCAACCTCGCCGAATGCCATCATCGTACTTGTCACCAATCCGCTCGATACCATGACTTACGTGGCCTTCAAGGCATCGGGCTTCCCCAAGAACCGCGTCATTGGCCAGGCTGGCATCCTCGACGGCGCGCGTATGCGCACGTTCGTAGCCCTGGAACTTGGGGTCAGCATTGAAAATGTGCAGGCCTTTGTTTTGGGCGGTCACGGCGATGAGATGGTGCCCCTGGTGCGCTTCTGCAATGTGGCTGGCATCCCGATCAGCGAGCTGATGCCCGCCGATCGCGTGGCCGCGATTGTGGATCGCACGCGCAAGGGCGGCGGTGAAATCGTCAACCTGCTGAAGACCGGCAGCGCGTACTACGCGCCAGGCGCGGCCGCAGCCGAGATGGTGGAAGCTATTCTCAAGGACAAGAAGTTGGTGCGCCCCTGTTCCGCGTACCTGGATGGTGAATACGGTCTCAAGGACATCTACTTCGGCGTGCCGGTCGTTCTGGGCCGCGACGGCGTAGAGAAGATTATCGAAGTGGCCTTGACCGATGATGAGAAGACCATGCTGCAGAAGTCGGCTGATCTGATTCGCAGCACGATGAGCGTCGTGCCGCCCGCGTAACACTCCATGCGCCCTAGACGTTGGCAGGGCGGGTCAGATTGAAGTACAGAGGACGAGCCTTGGCGGTCGCAGATGTGACCGGCAAGGCTCGTTTTGCGTCTATTGCGCGGATCATACACCAGGGAGACCGAAAACAATGGATATTCAAGGCAAAGTGGCGCTGGTCACCGGCGGCGCAGTCCGTGTGGGCAAAGCAATTGCCCTGGGTCTGGCGCAGGCGGGCGCGGATGTCGTTATCAATTACCACACCTCGGCGGTCGAGGCGCAGGCCACAATCGCTGAAGTCAACGCGCTCGGCGTGCGCGGCCTGGCTATCCAGGCTGACGTCTCTGACGTGAGCCAGGTGCAGGCGATGGTGGCGCAGACTCAGGCGGCGTTCGGTCGCCTGGACATCCTGGTCAACAGTTCCTCGCGCTTTCAGACCACACCGGTGCTGACCACGACCGTGGAGGCGTGGCGACAGGTGCTCAGTGTCCTGCTAGATGGCCCCTTTTTCCTATCACAGGCCGCGGCGCCTCTGATGCAGGCGCATGGCGCGGGCGTCATTATCAACATTCTCGATCTGTCGGCCTTTACGCCGTGGCCCAACTTCATCGCGCACAGCGTAGGCAAGAGCGGCCTGCTCGCACTGACGCGCGGGCTGGCGTTGGAATTGGCGCCAACGATTCGCGTCAACGGCGTAGTGCCGGGCGCGGTGCTGGCCCCGCCGCACTATGGGCCGGATAAGCTGGACCAGGTGGCTGCGCGTACGCTGCTGCAGCGTTGGGGTTCGGCGCAGGACGTGGCCGATGCCGTGGTTTTCCTGGCGCGCGCGGATTACATCACCGGCGAAACGCTCACGGTGGACGGCGGCGAACGTTGGGGACAGCGCAAACAAGCGGGGTAGCTCTCGAAGACAGCAAGGTTTTCTCGTAGGTCACGCCTCCGGCGTGACGACGCTCTCGGCCGCAGAGCACGCTCTCTTCCGCCCACCTCGTCCGGCCAGGAGGCCGGACCTACGGGGACAGCATGGTTTTCTCGTAGGTCACGCCTCCGGCGTGACGACGCCCTCGGCCGCAGAGCACGCTCTCTTCCGCCCACGTCGTCCGGCCAGGAGGCCGGACCTACGGGGACAGCAAGGTTTTCTCGTAGGTCACGCCTCCGGCGTGACGGCGCCCTCGGCCGCAGAGCACGCTCTCATCCGCCCACGTCGTCCGGCCAGGAGGCCGGGCCTGCGAAAGTAGCATGGTTTTCTCGTAGGTCACGCCTCCGGCGTGACGGCGCTCTCTGCCGCAGAGCACGCTCTCTTCCGCCAACGGCATCCGGCCAGGAGGCCGGGCCTACGAAAGTAGCATGGTTTTCTCGTAGGTCACGCCTCCGGCGTGACGACGCTCTCTGCCGCAGAGCACGCTCTCTTCCGCCCACGTCGTCCGGCTTCCTGGCCGGACGCGGGCAGGGTTAGCCGCCAACCAAGATCTGCCTCGCCAGTCGCAACTGGTCCTCAACCGCGGCGCGGCTGGTGCCGCCCGGGGCTGCGCGCTGCTCCACCGAATGGTTGAAATCCCACAGCGCGGCCACGTCCGCGTCAAAGTCGGGCGTGATGGCCTGCAATGTCGCCAGCGACAGGGTGCTGAGCGTCAAACCCAACGCCTCGGCCTGGCGCACGGCCTGCCCCACCAGGTGATGCGCCTGGCGGAAGGGCACGCCTTTGCGCACCAGGTAATCGGCCAGGTCTGTGGCCAGCATATCGCTGCTCAGCGCGGCGGTCATGCGTGCGGCATTGACTTGCAGCGTGCGCAGGACGCCGGCCGTCACCGGCAGCGCCAGCGCCAGCGTGGCCACGGTATCGAACAACGGCTCCTTATCCTCTTGTAGGTCCTTGTTGTAGGTTGAAGGCAGGCCCTTGAGTGCGGTCAGGAGGCGCACCAGGTTGCCTAGCAAACGGCCGCTCTTGCCGCGCACCAGTTCCATCGCGTCGGGATTGCGCTTCTGCGGCATCAGGCTAGAACCGGTGCTGTAGGCGTCAGCCACGCGCACGAAACCGAACTGCGGATTCGACCACAGAATCAGGTCTTCGGCCAGGCGGCTCAGGTGAACGCCCAGCAGCGCGGCCCAGGCCAGGAACTCAACGACGAAATCACGATCGCTGACCGCATCCAGGGAGTTGGCGCTGCTGGCGGCAAAGCCCAGCTCCGCGGCCAGCGCAGCGCGATCCAGGTTGAACGGTGTACCGGCCAGCGCGCCGGAGCCGAGCGGGCAGACGTTGACCCGGCGCCGGGTTTCGATCAGGCGTTCGTGATCGCGCTGCCACATCCAGAAGAAGCTGAGCGCCCAATGGCTGAAGCGAATCGGCTGCGCCGGCTGCATATGCGTCGCGCCCGGCATGAGCACATCGAGGTGCGCGGCGGCGAGCGCCACGGCCGCCTGTTGCACGTCGCGCAGCGCCGCGGCCAACTGATCAATCTGATCGCGCAGCCACAGGCGCACATCGGTCGCGACCTGGTCGTTGCGGCTGCGACCGGTGTGCAGTTTGCCCGCCACGCTGCCAATGAGCTCGCCGAGGCGCCGCTCCACCGCCGTGTGGATATCCTCGTCGCCTGCCTGCACGGCGAAGACGCCGCGCGCCCATTCGTCCGCCACCGCATCAAGCCCATCCAGCAGTTGATCGCGCTCCGCCAGGCTGATCAGCCCGGCGCGCGCCAGCGCCCGCGCGTAAGCCTGGCTGCCCCTGATGTCGGCTGCCCACAGGGCTTGATCGAATGGCAGGGACGCGTTGAACTGCTCCATCAGCGCGTCGGGCGCGGCGTCAAAACGGCCGCCCCACAGCTTGGAGGAGATCGGCGCGGGCAGTGAAGTCCGGTCTTGTGTCATGTGAATCTCAGTCTGTCCAACTCGACAGGTCGTTGAGGTGGTTGATCTCATCCTCAGCCAGGCGCAGGCCAACCGCGCCCAGGCTGGCGCTGAGTTGATCTACGTTGTTGGCGCCGATAATGGGCGAGGTGATCACCGGCTGCGCTAACTGCCACGCCAGCGCCACCTGCGACATCGTCTTGCTGTGCGTTCGTGCGACGACTTCCAGCGCGTCCAGCAAGGCCCAGTTGCGCTCGGTGAAGTAACGCCGCACGCCGCCGACGCGCGCCGACTCGGGCAGCGGCTGATCCTTCCGGTATTTTCCGGTCAAGAAACCGCCAGCCAGCGGACTGTACGGGATCACTCCGATTTGCTGCTCGCGGCAGAGATCGGCCAGCTCGCGCTCGAACTCGGCGCGGTGCACCAGGCTGTAGTGCGGCTGCAAGGCATCGTAGCGCGCCAGGCCCCGCTTATCGCTTTGCCAAAGGGCTGCGGTCAAGCGCCAGGCCGGATAGTTGGAGCAACCGATGTAACGCACCTTGCCGTCGCGTACCAGGTCATCCAGCGCGCGCAGCGTTTCTTCGATTGGCGTTTCCGCGTCGTACCAGTGCGTCTGATAGAGGTCAATCCAGTCGGTTTGCAGGCGGCGCAGCGAGTCTTCACAGGCCTGGATGATATGCGCCCGGCTCAAGCCTTCGCCGTTGGGGCCATCCCACATGCGCCCGCGCACTTTTGTGGCCAGCACCACCTGGCGCCGGACGCCGCGCTGCTGCAGCCAGCGGCCGATGATCTCCTCTGAGACGCCGCCGGGGTTGCCCGGATGCCAGCGCGAGTAGATGTCCGCCGTGTCCATGAAGTTGCCGCCGGCGGTCACAAACGCGTCCATCACCTCGTTCGCCGTGGTTTCATCCGTGGTCCAGCCGAACTGCATGGCGCCCAAACAGAGCGCCGAGACCTTGAGGCCGGTGCGGCCTAATTTGCGATACTCCATTAGGTATCATCCTTTCTTATGCTGTGGCCTTGCGACTCTACGTCCGATAATGCCCGTTAATGTCCACATACGCGTGACTCAGGTCGCACGTCCACACGGTGGCCTGGCCCGGGCCAAGCCCTAGTTCGATCAGCACGTCAATTTCTGCCTGCGCAAAACGCAGGGCAGCGGCGGCCTCGTCATAGGCCAGCGGCTGCCCGGCAGCCACCAGCGGCAGCGGCGTCAGATTGCCTGCCGCGCTGCCAATGGTAAGCGCCGTGCGCTCTGGATCCACCTGCGCGCCTGAATAGCCAACGGCCGCCAGGATACGGCCCCAATTGGCGTCGCCGCCGTAGAAGGCCGTCTTGACCAACGGCGAATGGGCGACGGCCTTGGCCGCCACGCGCGCCTCCGCGTCCGCGGCCGCGCCCTGCACGGTGATGGTGACGAATTTGGTGGCGCCTTCGCCGTCACGCACAATTTGCTGCGCCAGGCTGATGCAGACTGTGGTCAGCGCCTGTTGAAAACCCGCAAAATCGGCCGCGTCTGGAGTCAACGGCGTGTTGCCGGCTGCGCCATTGGCCAGCAGCGCCAGCGTGTCGTTGGTGCTGGTGTCGCCGTCCACCGTGATCGCGTTGAAGCTGTGGTCAGCGGCCCAACGCAGCGCCAAATCGAGCGCCGGCGGCGTGATCGCGGCGTCTGTCAGCACGACGCTGAGCATGGTTGCCATGTTGGGATGGATCATACCTGCGCCTTTGGCCATGCCCCACAGATGAATGGTCTCGCCGCTCGAGAGGATCATCTGGGCGCTGGCGGTCTTGGCACGCGTATCAGTGGTCATGATCGCGGCCGCGGCGTGATCAAGCCCGTCGCTGGCCAGCGCGTGGACAGCGTCTGGCACGCCTCGTGCGAGTTTTTCCATGGGCAGTTGCAGGCCGATCACGCCCGTGGACATCACCAGGCAGGCTGTGGGCGGCAGCCCCAAGGCCTGTTCCGCCATCTCGGCCATGCGCCGCGCATTGGCTAGACCTTCGACGCCGGTGCAGGCGTTGGCGCAGCCGCTGTTGATGAGCACGGCCTGGATGGCGCCGCGGCTGATGGACAGGACATGCCTGTCATACTCCACGGGGGCCGCGGCGAATTTGTTTTGTGTAAACACGGCCGCGACTGCGCACGGCAGCTCGGACACGATCAGCGCCAGGTCCAACGCCCCGGTCTTCTTGATGCCGGCTGACACGCCGCTGGCTCGAAAGCCGGGCATCGTCACGTTACGCATACTATCACCTCCGCGCGGGCGGTTAGTCG
This sequence comes from Candidatus Amarolinea aalborgensis, assembly GCF_900491745.1. Taxonomy (NCBI): domain Bacteria; kingdom Bacillati; phylum Chloroflexota; class Caldilineae; order Caldilineales; family Candidatus Amarolineaceae; genus Candidatus Amarolinea; species Candidatus Amarolinea aalborgensis. The sequence goes on from NZ_UETR01000007.1 coordinate 40,987, forward strand.
CGCTTGAACTGTGAGAAATCGGGCTGGCGATACTTGCTGACGCCGCTGCCCTCGATATCAATCATGGCTTGCACCTTCAGCGGCAGACCGAACAGCTTGATGAAGCCCTCGGCATCCTGCTGGTTGTAGACATCATCCTGGTCAAACGTGGCGTAATCCTCGCGGTAGAGGCTGTGCGGCGACTGGCGGCCGACCAGGATGGCCTGGCCCTTGTAGAGCTTGAAGCGCGCGCGGCCGGTGACATTCTGCTGGGTGACGTTGACAAATGCGTCCAACGCCTCGCGCAGCGGGGTGAACCATTGGCCGTTGTAGACCAGGTCGGCGTACTTGAGCGCCACCTGCAGCTTGTAGTGCAGCGTCTCGCGATCGAGCACCAGTTCCTCGATGGCCTGATGCGCCAGGTAGAGCAGCGCGCCGCCGGGCGTTTCATACACGCCGTGGGACTTCATCCCGACCAGGCGATTCTCCACCAGATCCACGCGGCCGATGCCGTGGCGACCGCCAATCGCGTTCAGCGCCTCCATGATGCCGAGCGGGCCGTGCGCCACGCCGTTGACGCGCACCGGCAGACCTTGCTTGAAATCAATCTCAAGATACTCCGGCTGATCGGGCGCTTGTTCTGGTGCAACCGACAGTTGGTACATGGCCTCTTCTGGTTCCAGCCAGGGGTTTTCCAGCAGACCGCCCTCATGGCTGAGATGCCAGAGGTTGCGGTCACGGCTGTAGATGGACTTCTCGGTCGCCGTGACGGGCACATGGTGCTTGGCCGCATATTCCAGCGCATCCTTGCGGCTGCGAATCTCCCACTCACGCCAGGGTGCGATGATGCGCAGGCGGGGGTTGAGCGCCATGACCGTCAGCTCAAAGCGCACCTGGTCATTGCCCTTGCCGGTCGCGCCATGCGCCACCGCATCCGCGCCCTCGGCCTCGGCCACCTCCACCATGCGCTTGGCGATCAATGGTCGGGCGAAGGAGGTGCCCAGCAGATATTTGCGCTCGTAAATCGCGCCGGCGCGCAGGGTGGGAAAGGCGAAATCATTGAGGAATTCGAGGCGCAGGTCCTCGACATAGCATTTGCTGGCGCCCGAGGCGATGGCTTTGGCCTCCAGGCCGCTCAACTCCTCGGCCTGGCCCAGGTCGGCCGTGAAGCAGACCACTTCGCAGCCATAGTTTTCGCGCAGCCAGGGAACGATGACCGATGTGTCCAGGCCGCCGCTGTAGGCCAAGACGCATTTTTTGATTTGGTGACGAGTAGACATGATGAATGAACTCCTTTTCTGGGTTGCGTGACACAAAAAAGCCACGCAGGGGACGTGGCCCCACGTGGCTTGAACGGCTACAGGTCAAGGCGACCGCTTTGGTCAACGACGCGTGGGCGTGCGACCAAACCGGACCGTACCGGCAGCCGTGCGCCTCGACCTCCTTGCGTGTTGAGCAGTCTTGATCATGAACATGAAAATACTTTACTCGAAGACGGGGAGTTTGTCAAACAGGTCTAGATTTGGTTCAATGAAGCGGAAACAGAACCGCAGGACGAGGTCACGCAGGTGATGGCGGCTGCGGGTGGTGGTGCGCCGTTGGTTGGGTGAGATTGTGACCGGTGCGCGGCGTTCGATCAACCCACTAAAACGGGAAATCGCCATCCATCCAGGCACGCTCCTGTTGGATCTCGTGCGCCAGGTCGGGGTCATCGGCGCCGGCGAAGGGCAGTGTCTGCGCTTCCGCCTTGCGCGCAGCCTGGTTGGCTTGCATGCGCTCGTTTTCGATGCGCCAGCGCTCGTCAGAGCCTTCAGGATCGTACTCGTCCAACAGGCTGGAGTCAGGCGCCAGGCCGAAGGACCAGCCGTGATCGTGGTCGGGGTCGGCCGCCATGCCCGCCTCGGCCTCAGCCCGCATGGCGGCGCAGACTGGACAGTCGTCTTCGAACATGTCGCCTAGTCTGTCGCCAGGTATGGCATTGGCGAAACCCAGCTCCTCGTTGCGAATCACCCGTTGCGGCGTCAGGCCGTAGAGGTCGTCCTGCGGAGTGAAGAACCAGGCGCGGATCACATCATCCAACGCGGTGCGTTCAGACTCGATGCTGATGCCTTTCAACTGAGCCAACTGCTGCGCGCAGACGTCGCGCAGGTACCTGACCAAATCGCCGTAAAGCGCTGCTTCTGCAATTGACATGCTTGCGTCTTACCATCCTTTCGTTAATTCGCCGTCGTAGGCTTGCCAAACGCCTACGACGCGTCGAGTGATCCCAAGCCGCGTCAGCCAACAACCGCTGGCTGTGACATTCGCCATCTAGCCTAGCCTAGCCCTGATCGTCATCGTGCGTTAGTACACCTCGCCGTGACCGCCCACGTTGATCAGAATGATCTCGCGCTCGCGCAAGAAGTCATCGTGCGCGATGTCCATCACCAGGTAGCGGGGTCTGTCGCGGACGCCGATCATGATCTCCTGTGCATCCTGCAGAAGTCGCTCGATATCGGAAATGCCCTTCGTCTTGAGATCATTGGCAGTGACAACGGGCATAGGTAACCTCGCTCATCACGAAACAGAGTGAGTGTACGATGGCTAGCATGATGATACATCAATTGATCGAACTGTCAAACGCACTCTGATTTCCTGACTGCCTCCTCGACATTGATTGGCTACCGACCGTCGCTGGCGTGTCGCCCTCGAAGAAGACGTGGATGAAGACCGAGCCGTCGTTCCATCCCGCGGCTCGCCGGCGGCCGCCTGCAGGAACGCGGTCCCCAGCGGCCGGTCCAGCCGGCCGTGCAGGGCCAGGATGCGGTCGGCCGGGAGGCCGCGCGCCAGCAGCGCGGCGGTCATGGCGGCCTGGTCGGGCAGCATCGCGGTCTCGCCGGCGTGGGGCGCGGCGAGGAGGAGGGCGAGATGAAAGTTGGCTCGCGCCGTACATGCTGACCTATGCTGTCATTGGCAGCCCGATCCGAGAATCCAACCGCCCTGAATTTCATACTCACTGTTGTCTTGAAGCCCTGTCACAGTAACATCGAATACTCCTAGCTGGCCATTGAATTTGGTAAACTCATCTCCAGTGCTTGGGATCCATTCTGTCCAACCCGGGTGGTCCTTGCTTCTTGAACCAATCGTTTCTGAATCCGGGAAGATCCTCTGCAACGTTACCGAAGCGCTGTTCTGTTTGATTCGGATCCGTGCGCGAGCATTTCTTGCATTGCATCGCTCACGATACTCATGGATTTCTCCATTGTTGATAGGCGGGTCAAACGCAAAGTGCAGCGTAGTGTACTTACTAATTGGAACGAAGATCGGATGATGCTCAGATGGATCTTGTAGCCATTCCAGAAACCATTCAACAAACTCCGTGGACATCCCAGTAGCCGCTCGTCGGCTTCCTACCTCCTGCCAATGCTGAGCGTAAAACGAAAGCAACTCCTCGTAGGCAGCTTGTTCTGCGTCAATCGTGATTTCGCCGTTGAAGAAGCTTCTCCAGCCGCTCAAATCCACTAGGAGTAGCCAGTCCATAGTGATGAGCAGGCCGGTGGTGCTACTCAGGGCCGGCCTCTGCGGCTCTACGCCTTGCGTATTGGAATGATCATCAGTGCTTTCTATGATTATGGGGCTTTCACCTTCATCAAGTTCAGCAGTCTCAAGGTAAGCCTTCGTCGCATTCATATACGCCATCACATGCTCCGGATCTCGACCATGAACGGCAATGCTGAAACGTTGCTCACGCTGTTGGTTGTGATACACTACGCTTGCTTTCCAAATCCCATCATCAACTTGCTGCAAATCCCTATTCCAGAACTTAGCTAGTGGTTGATATGATTGCTCGTTGGGTGGCCAGATTCTGGGTTTGACCATCTTAAAGCTGCTTGGATTGTCATTCGGTTCTGATTCTTGGTTAGGGTGCATCTTGGATCTCCTTAGTGAATATGGATTGGGAACAACGAAAGCCTGTGGAATTGTTTGCAAATAGCGGATCCGTAGAATCATAGTAGGTGGGCGTGACGAGCATAGACTCCCATGAGCCACCTCGTTTGTAAACTGTTGACACCTCCTTTTGACCTTTCCAAATCATGGTGCAGCGATAACGATCCCGATCGCAGTCTTCAGTGGAAGCAGTCCATTCGCTGACGTTGCCAAGCAAATGCATGATGCCTTCGGGCGTACTTCCCGCGGAAAACCGTTGGTCATCTACGGGAACGGTATGGGTTGGACCTGGCCCAATGTAGTCTGGGAACATAGTGTTAGCATAGTCAGGTTCTGGAGTTTCTGCAGTATCCCATGGGTAACTACGTGACTTTGTTCCGCGAGCTGTTCGTTCCCATTCAGCTTCCGTGGGCAACCGTTGACCCAACCAGTTACAGAAGGCTGCCGCCTGGTAGGCATCCACCCACACGACCGGAAGAGATCCATCAGCCGTTTCAATATCATCGAAACCCTCTGTTATGGCAGGCTCGCGTGGATGTGAGCATTTCTTGGCCTTCATGCAAAGCCGATACTGGGCGTAGCTTACCTCATAAGTATCAATAGCGAAAGCGGCGACAAACACCACCTGGGGCGGATATATGCGATTGTTGCCTGGAAGCGAGTCACCCAGTGTCACTGATGCCGCCGGAAACGACACTTGTGGTCGTTCCGCTGCTCCACGCAGGAGGAAATCTCTTACTTGCTGGGAAACCGGGATTGCAGCCAGGACAAGCAAACCCGCCAGGGCAAAGCGTTGTAACCACTTGATGCGGGTTCCTCGCCTGCTGCTCAACGCTACCAATTTGCGTTGGTCGGGCCGCCAGTCGGGCATACCTGAAGCACCTTGTTGCACCAGGTTCAGCTCGACTCCTCCAAGCAGAAGGGGATCTTTCGTGTTCAAACTCGACTCGCGGGCCCGGCTCTCCAAGATTCGCCGTGCGCGCTGCCCCGGTGCCTCCGATTTGTCGAACCGCATACGCACGTGTGGCGCCAGGGTGTCGTGGGTCAGGCGGCTGGCGGGGGACTGGCCGGGCTGGTTGCGGGACGGGTCCACGAGCAGGTAGAGGTCTCGGCATTCTTGCAGCAAGGCGGACAGCACGTCCAGGCGATGCTGGTAGGTCTGTTCCAAGTCGGCCAGGGTGCGCTGCTCTGCGGTGCCGAGCGGCGTGGTGTGATAGGCCAGCAGATCCAACGCCAGGCCGGAGTCCACGACCTCCGGCTGCCGCTCGTGCAGCGCTCGCAACTGCCGGCTCAGAAAGTCATCCAGCGACAGGCCGCGCGAGCGAAACTCGTGATACAGGTCTTCGTCGAAGGTCGGACGATCGTAACTGCGCGCCCGGGCCGCGTCCCACATGTCCGTCAGCAGGATCGCCAACATGGGCGCGACGGGCGATTCGCGGTCGGCCAGGAGGTCGTCGGCGATCAGACCGGGCAGCGCGTCGGCAACGATCAGCCGGTAGTGAGCGCGCAGCCGCGGCGTGGCCTGTGGGCCGGCCACCACCTCGGCGATGCCCACCCGCCCCAACCGCTCCAGGAAGGATTTGCCGTTGGGCAAGCGGTGTTCAGTCAAGCGTTTGTCAATTTCGGCCAACCATTCCTTGCGGAAGCTGAGGATCAGCCGGCCCTGCGGCCGGCGGCCGATGTCAGCAAACAGGCCCGTCAGTGCGGTCAAGAAGACCACCAGCTCGTCCCCCTGTTGGGCATGGGGCCGCGTGAACAACTCCTCAACCTGGTCGAGCACGACCAGCAGCGGCCGGCCGCCCTGCGCTTCTGCCGTCCGCCAGGCTGCGGCCAGGTCAGCGCCGGGATCAGCCTCCAGCGCGACGGCCAGCGTGCCCGCCAGGCCCAGGGCCTGATCTCGCCGCGCGTAGCGGACCGCGTGACTGTCCTCCAGCCGCGGGAGTAGCCCGGCCGCCAGCAGCGACGATTTGCCCACGCCCGATTGGCCGTAGAAGAGGATGATCGGCGGGCTGCCGGCCGCGGTCACCTGTTCGTACAATTCTCGAATCTCCCGCCCCCGGCCGAAGAAGATCTCGGCATCCTCGCGACGGTAGAAATCCAGGTAGCGGTACGGCTTATCAGGCAAATCCAGCGGCGGCAGCTCGGGCAGACCGAAAAACGGATCGTTAGCAGCTTCGGCCAGGCTCCAGTCCATGCGCTCCGCAGCCCCGGCCGGATACAACTGCCAGGGAATGCGCTGGTCGCCCGCCCCTTCCTCCTCGGCCGCGCCGATGTGGCGGAAGCGCGCGCCGCCCTGCATCTCCATGGCGGCCTTGGCCTGCTCGAACGCCACCCCAATCGCTCCGCCGCCGGCCAGGCCCTGGTAGAAACGGGCGGCGAATTCGGCGGCCATGCCATCTTCCACCGCCTGATCGGTGGCGATGACCGCATGCACGCCCGCGTCCAGCAGGTCGCTCACCTGGCCCTGGGTGGAGCAGCCGTTGAGGAAGACCAGCGCCAGCCCGCGCTGCTGCGCCAGGAAGCGGGCCAGGCCGCCGGCGTCGGCTGCGGCAGGCTGGCCCGCGACCGTCTCCAGCAGCAGCCGGTAGCCGTCCGCATGGCCGCCGAAGTGGAAGATGGCGATGCGATTCCGGTAGCGGGCGTCCTGAAACACGTCGAGGATATCGCTGGCCGTCGCGTTCTGTCGCACCACCAGCTCGCAGAGGCCGCGCTGCTCGGCCGCGCCGAGCGCCCGCTGCACCTGCCGCGCCTCCTCCGCCAGGTTGCGCAGATAGCGCGCCCGGTCGTCGCGGTCGTTGGCGAAGGCGAGGAAGAGGATGGGTTTGGCAATGACAGTCATGGGTTCACCCTCAGCAGAGGAAAGACGACGCTAACCCCGCCCGCGGGCGCTTCGACCACGAAGGCCCGATAACGCTCGCCGGCGCGGGTGATGAGCAGGTCGAAGTTACGGTAGGCGGTGATGGTCATGGATGGACCTCGTCTCGTGTGTGCGCCAGCCGCGCCGCGTCGTTGACCGCCGTGGTCAACCGTAGGATGCCAGGGCCGTAGGCGTCAATGCCGATGACGCCGTTGAGGGAGTGGGTGAGATCGGTCATAGTTGTTACGCCTCATCTTCATCGGCAGGGACGAGTATAGCAGGGCTGTCTTGTTCTCATTATGCCCCTGCGGTATAATCTCCCCAGGATCGTGTACGTCACTCGCTTGAGTGATGGATCGTCTGGTTTGCGGGCTTTTGCCAGGAGTTGCCTGAAGATGCCAGAGATATTAGGTTTCGCATTTGTCAAGGACTACGTCTTGAACGTGCGCTTCGATGACGGCGTCGAACGCGCGATTGACTTCGAGCCGATCTTGATTGGCCCTCTCTTTGGCCCGCTGCGCGATCCCAGGTTGTTTCGCCAGGTCAGGATAGACCCAAACTTGGGTACGCTGGTCTGGCCGACGGGGGCGGACATTGACCCGAGCGTCTTATATGACTGGCCCCGGCAGGTTGACGCCATCGTCCAACGGCGCCGGCAGCGCTGGGCCGTGGACTACAGCGAGCAGGGCAGCCGCGAGCGGTTCGACGGCGTCCTGCAAAAGGTCGCCGAGGCCAACCCGGAGCCTTACGAGGCCGATCGGCCGCCGGAAGAAACCGATCACGAGACCGAGTGAGCCTGCTTGCCTTGACCTTCTGCTGCCAATGATCCTTGAGGCGTCGTTGAGAACCCGATCCGGTTTGTTTGACATCGTATACAGCACCGAATATAATACCACTGTCTAGCACACCATCGGAGGCGCCCGTGCCAGGGCTTCAAATCGTGCTTGATACCAACGTTCTTATTGCCGCGCTGCGTTCGCCCCGCGGCGCATCCTACCGTGTGTTGGAACTGCTCGACAAAGGTCATTTTGACGTTCACATTTCGGTGCCGTTGGTCCTGGAATACGAGAGCGTCGCCCTGCGACACCTTGATGACCTGTCGATCAGCCGCAGCAATGTAGAAGACTTTCTTGATTACCTCTGCCGCGTGGGTGTCGCCCACGAGATTTACTACGCCTGGCGTCCTTTCCTGAATGACCCGGATGACGACATGGTCTTGGAAGTGGCTGCTGCCAGCGGCAGCGATGCCATTGTCACCTTCAACAAGCGTGACTTTCGCGGTTGTGAACGCTTTGGCGTGCGGCTGCTTACGCCCGCCGAGCTCCTGCAAGAGATCGGAGTGTCGAAATGAGCGCATTGAGTTTACGTTTGCCCGAGTCGCTCCACGCGCAGGTGCGCGAGCTGGCGGAGCGCGATAAGGTTTCGATCAATCAATTCGTCACCCTGGCGGTGGCCGAGAAAATTGCGGCGCTGCGCACGCTAGACTACATCAAGCAGCGCGGCGAGCGCGGTAGCCGCGAGCGGTTCGACCGCGTGCTGCAGAAGGTCGCCGAGGCGGACATGGAGCCTTACGAGGCCGATCGCTTGCCCGAATGAGCTGTCCTGGCCGGCAGGCGCCTCCACCTCGAAGGCGCGATCGCGCGCCCGCGCGGGCGATGAGGAGATCAAAGTGGCGGTAGGCGGTGATGGTCATGGATGCGCCTCACGAATTGCTCTTGTCAGTGGCAGGCGTGTATCGGCTATGTTGATGATTGGGCTGTTGTGCGGCTCAGCCCAAGGGCCATTGGTTTACGCTGGCGCCAGTTCTGGCGTGACATCAATCCCTTCGGCGACAATCGCTCGGCAAAGGGGGTGACGAATCTGTTCCATCCGCGCCCAGCGGGTCCAACTTACCACTACCAAGTTGAAGAGTACGTCGTGCTCCAAGGACAAACGCGAGCCAATGGTGAGAATCTGATCTTTCACAGGCCAACGCTCGTCTGCCACGATCACCAGGAGATCAATGTCCGACTCTGGCGTGTCGTCATGGCGCGCCTTTGAGCCAAACAGGATCACACGCTGGACCTGCAGAGACGGCTCACTCCACAGGCGTTGCACGAGGGTCTCGACAGCCTCACGATCGTGGTACCGAGCGCCCGTCAACGCCTCACGGGCCGCGTCCATATAGAGCCGGATCATCGCCTGGTTGGAATTGCTCATTTTTCAGCCTGTCAATCAGAAGAAGATAGCCTGTCGCACAATCTGCCAATGATCTGAATTATACCCGGTTCTGCGTCAAACGAAAAGCGTTCGTCGAAGACGAAGCTAACCCCGCCCGCGGGCGCGTCCACCACGAAGGCGCCGGTAGCGCTCGCCAATCTCTATTACAGGTACAGACCAAGTTGCTGATACACCCGCGGTCCGACAGCTGACTTAGTGCAAGAATGCTTGTCCGATGGTCAATTCATTTGACCGTTCAGGGAGATGACACAGTCGGTTGTAGGGCGCACGCTGTCTATTTGCGGATTATGGTGTACTGGTCGGTGTTGGTGTGCACAGCACCTTTGCAGATCCTGGCTCACGACGTTGGCATTCAGGCCCAGTGCATCGCCCTACGGCACGCGTCTGTGGATCATAGGTCACCATTCCGGATGAATCTTCAAAAACGTAGACGCCAGTGCTCGTACGCCATTTGAAGGCAAGAGTGTTGGGATTGAAGATCGGAGTGCTTGCCACAAAATTCATGCTCGGCGCCTCGCAGGTAGCGCTTTGTGTTCGACAATCCGCGGTCAATGGAATAATAATGCTGATTGTACGGTCATCGGTTACGGGGAGAACCGAAAAAGGCCTAAAATCCTGGGTGTTTTCGGGCGTCGGGGTGGGAGTCGGAATAATGCAAGGATTACCACCAGGATTTCCCGCAGGAGCCACTTCACCAACGAGGCCTGGGTCATCCCACCACTGGCTGGCCATCTGCTGTAATACCTGTGGGATGTACTCGAAGGGAATTGAGCTGTTGTTGTCCAATGCCCAATTCGACGGCAACAAGAAATCTACCTGTAAGTATTTACGATCGATTGTAATGGTTGTCTTCCAACTCTCGGCCAGTCCCGGTTGCAACGAACCATCTTGGCCGACTTCGATGAGCGGCTCAATGATCTGTCCCGCAAGGCCTGGGACTGGCGTTTCGGTCTTCGCAACGTTAGTTGCGATACGCATTGGAGAAACAGATGGGTTAGGGGGACTTGGAGCAGCACACGCTGCCATAGAGACGAGGCAGAGAAGGGCTAGAATACGAATGACTGACGAGTGTACTGAATGATTTCTCATGGCGGCCTCCTTATTGGCACTCAGTTTGGATGTCATATTGCTGGCATTCGTCGTCGGTGAAGCTTCGCGTCGCACGCAAAGTGGCAAAGTTGACAAGCTCATTGCTGTTGACGAGGTAGATACGGATGATCCCATCGTCGTCCCCGGCGGCGAGCAACCGGCCGTTAATAGGGCTAAATCTGACACTATTGACCGAGACGTTACTTGCGGAGATGGTGCCCACGCGTTTGCCGGTCGCAACATCCCACATGATGATTTTCCCGTCCGCTCCTGCACTGACTAGTAGTTTTCCGGTAGAATCAAAGTCAAGTCTATAGGCGCTCCCTTCGTGACTACCGATGAAGTGATCGTCGAGGTCTCGTTGGTAGAGACTCTTGCCGGAGGTGATTTCCCAACTTCTGATTGCGCCATCCTCGCTGGCAGTGACCGCATAGTGTCCGTCTGGGCTAAAGATGGCGTGATATACTTGGTCGGAAGCTGACACTGACAACGTAGTGACATCTCCCGATGCAAGGTTGATAATGCGGCTTGAGCCGTCAGCGGAACCGATGATCATTTGCGTTCCGTCACTGTCAAACTCAATGGAGTTAACCGCAAAAGGGGATAGACGCCATTCGCCGCCGAGAATCGGATTTCCTGTTTGGCTATCCCACAGGAGGACTTTGCCGTCGCTTCCTCCCGTGGCGATTTGCTTCCCTTGCGGAGGACGAAAGGAGACCGCATTGGCCGATCCATCGTGGCCTTTGATCGGCGGTAGTTTCGTGGTCAATGAGGATGTTTGCCAGACCTTCACTGTTCCATCTTCACTCGCCGTCGCGATCGTCTGACCATCCGGGCTAAAGTCCACGTCCCAGATCTTTTGGCCGTGATTAAGCACGCCCAGACGGTGAAAAGGCTTTACATTCCACAATTGCGCGGTGCCATCATCGCTTGCTGTGGCCAGGTATTTTCCGTCCGGACTGAATTCGATTTCTTCTATCGGCTGCGGATGGGCACGCAACGCTTCGTACTCGCGAGAAGGGCCGATATTCCAGGTCAACAGCATCCCGTCAGAACTGATCGTTGCCAGCGAGTCAGTGCCACAGGGTGCAAGCGGATCAGTCAGCACAGAATTGGCATTCAAGAATGCGAGAGCGAGAATAGCATCTTTATGACCGAGTAGAGCCATCGGCTTTGCGCCTGCACCAATCAGCACAGTAGCCGTATGATCGCTGCGTCCAGCCGTGGCCACACAGGCGCCGTTTGAACTAAACACTGCATCGAACACAACTCCGCTATGAACGCTTTGGCGATTTGACAAACGGGGCGAATGAATGTCGGTCATGTCCCAGACACTGACATTCCCCTGGTCGTCCGTCACGGCGATGTCACCTTTGGGGCCAAAAGCCAGCCCCCAGATACTCTCGTCACCTTGTGCTGCGTGCCACGTAACCAGTTCATGCTCGAGTTTGCTATCCCACACCGCAATTTTGTCAAAGACAATCTTGTTCTCGGCATTCGTGTGATCGGATACTAACATGCCCAGTTTATCGCCATCAGCGTTTAGGGTCGGCCTGTTGACCCATTTCTGGATCTGCTGAGAAGCGATTTCCATCTTGGCTTCAATATCCCACAAATGCACTCCGGAGTCGCCTGTCTGAACCACGACCAGAGACGAAGTTGGGCCGAAATCCAGGTCAAATGCCGATTCACTTAGCTCAGTGGTAAAGACTTCTTTGTCGCGAGACATATCCCAAATCCGAACGAAGCCACCCAATGCTCCATCCAGGTAACTTTTGTCATAACGATAGCCCGTGACGCCGAGAAGATGAGGAGACCTGGGGCTAAAGGCTAGGTCGGTGATCCAGGTTTTGTCACCGGTGTTGAATCTGGTGATCAAAGCTCCGCTAACCGTGTCGTATACCAGAACTTTTCCATCTAGCCCTGCCACAGCGAACTGCATTCGATCTGCGCTAAATGCTCCCGCCCGCAGTGCCTTGACCCCATGGTTGATGCGGGTTTCGATTCTGGATGCCAGCAAGGCTACTCTCAGGGCGTCTGCGGCTTCAAATGCGTATCCTGTTTGGGGTTCTGCTGTTGCGAGGGCGCTTCGGGCCAGCAGTACACCAAGCTCTGGGTCAGTTGTTAGACTTGATTTGGAACGCGCTGTCAATTCACCGACCTTGGCGCGGCGCGCTTGGTTGACGGCCGTGAGGCGCTGCGTATTGGCAAATAGTGCCAGGCTGGCCAGAACGACCATGACGGTCGCTGTAATGCCGATGATCCGCCGCAGCGTGCTGGCGCGGCGGCCGACGCTGGCTTGCGTGAATGCAAGCTCTGTCCCATTAAGCCATTTGGTATCCGCTGGCTCGTTCGTCTTGGGCGCCATCACCTGCCGCGCCCAGCGGAAGCGCCCGGCCAGCCCCTTCTGCTTGCCGCCGGTGGACCACAGCGTCTCCTCCACTTGCGGCAGGCGGGGATCATCGTCCCACAGCAGGCCGGCCCTGGCCTCCGGCGTCGCTTTGTCCCACTCCGTGGCCGCCTGCGCCAGCCGGCGCTGCAACGGCAGGTACTCCTCCGCCTCCTTCTTCCAACGTAACAGCTTGTCCCAGGCCAGCACCAACGCATCATGCGCTGGCTCGACGTAGGCTTCGCCTTTTGTACCGTCGGGATTATCCGAAGTGCCGCGCACCAGCAGGCGGGCGTCCACCAGCCGGTCGAGCACCGCCTTGACCCGTGTGTTCTCTGCTTCCGTCGGGTATGCCAGTTCGCTCAACGCCACCCGCCGTCGGGCCAGCTCGCCGCCTTCCGTCGCCACCATGCGCAGCATCACCCGCTGCATCGTGGCCTTGTGCGCGTCGTCGGGCAAGTGATCGTACTCCTCGGTCGCCCGGTTGCGCAGCGAGCCGACCACGCCGCCCAGGGACTGGTAGTCCGCACCCGCCAGCGCCCGGTCGTCGCGGCCGCTCTGCACGTATTTGACGTACAGTTCGCTCAGGGTGAAGGAGAGCAGCGGCAGCGCGCCGGGAGTCTGGATCACCTCCTTGATCAGGTCATCCACCAACTCCGGCGGATCGAAGTAGAGCACGCGCACCGAGGCCGGCCCTTCGATCACCTGGCGCAGATCCTCGATGTCCATCGGCGGCACGACGTAGCGGGCAGATTGCCAGGCTGAGGCTAAGGCTGAGGTTGAGGTCGCATCAAGGGTGGTGAACTGCGGCTCGAAATCGGTACGCAGGGTGATGATCAGGCGGAACGCGGCGGGCTGTTGGCGCACGGCTTCGGCCAGGAGCACCAGGAAGCGCTCCCGCTCAACGTCGTCGCGGCAGAGGGTCGCCAACTCCTCGAACTGGTCAATGGTGAGCACCAGCCGTTGGCCGGTATGCGCCGCAGCCCAGCGGGCGATGATCTGCGCCAGGGCGTCATCGCCGCCGGCAAGACTTCCGAAGTCTTCAAGACTTCGGAAGTCTGCCGCCAACTCCGCGCGCAGCAACGCATCCAACACCCGCACCGGCTGGTCGGTGGGGCGCATGGGCGGCAAAATGCGGTAGAGAGGTCCGCCGGGCTGTGGAACGGACCCGGCTACAAAGGTGCAAGGCCTGCCGAGCCTGGGTGCCAACGGTTTTCATCAGCCCCGAGGGCGCAGATCTGGTAACCGGATGGCCTCGGCCTCCAGCGGGCTTCCGATCTCCGATCTCTGATCTCTAGTCTCCAATTTCTGAAGCCGCACAGCACCCCGCCTTCACCAGCGACGACTTTGCCCGTGCCCGACGCGTCCAGCACGCACACGAAGGGCTGTCCATCCACCAGCGCTGTTAGTTCCACGATCTCATCCTGCGGCCGAAGAAGAGCGGGGCATAGCTGCTGGTCGGTAGGACTTTCAGGCCGCGGTACGGGTTCGTTCGTCAGTCAGATCGGAGCCGGCAGCGGCTGAGCGGATGGCCAGGCCAGGAAGATGAACTCCCCCAGATGCTTGTTCCAACGGCCACAGGCCAAGGTCTGCTCGTGGCTGGCCTGGACTTCGGCCTGCACTCCACCTGTTCGCGCAGGTAGAGGTAAAGTTCGGTGGCGGTGATCACGCTGTCGCCCCCCCGCCCTAGGCGCCAGGTCGGCCCTGCCCTTCCAGGGCGGCGATCAGGCCTCAGCGAAGGGGAATACGCCTGCCATCGCTCGCGCACGCCGATGGCTTGCTATTGAGCACGTCCAGCGCCGTCTGGTCGTGGCGGCTGAGGTGAGCACCTGCCAGGCGGGGAGCGCAGGTAGCGGTCGTAGCGCTCCCTTGTGGATCACGTCGGGCAGTGCGCCCAGGAGGCAGGGCTGGCCCAGCGGAAGGCCGGCAAGCAGCAATCCAGGATCGCCAGCATGTGGCGGCACGGGCAGATCGGTCAGCCACTTGCAGGTCGGTCATGGAGAGCATGGTGGCTGAGTTAGCAGGGCCGGGCGTCTGCGGCAGGTAATGCGCGGGCCGTCATCGCTGTCATCAGGGGCTGCCGGCGTGGCCGGCGGAAGTGACCAGCAGCTGGTCATCATCGCCCAGGCGGGCCGGCAGCTCCTGGTGAAGAGCGGCCAGGCGCCTGCGACTGGCTGATTGGTTTCGGCCCGGTGAGCAGGATGGTCCCATAGCTGTTAACGCAGCACTCCTGCCAGTCGTGCGGCATCATTGACGGCGGTGGTCAGCCGCGGGATGCCGTCCCCGTAGGCGTTGATGCCATGACGACGGCGAGGGAGTGCGTGAAGTCGGTCATGGGTAGGGATGTTCTCCGTTTGGTCTGCCAACAACGCCGGAGGCCAGAGGCCATCTGGCTACAGATGCAAGCCCCGCAAGGGTGCGCGTGCGCTGACGAACAGCGCCGGGGGGATCGGTGGCCTCCGCTCTCCAATACCGCGGAGGCCAGAGGCCATCCCGGCTACGAATGCAAGCCCCGCCGTGCGCGCCGACGAACATCGCTTGGATCCGACAGGGCGTCCGCTGACTTACACCGCCGGAGCCAGAGGCCATCCGGCTACGAGATAAGCCCCGATGGGGCTGAAGGTTGCCACCTCCAGGCCCGCCAGGCCTTTCATTTTGCAGCCCGATCCGTTCACGGTCGGCGGTTGATCGAGCGCAGATGCCATTCGCATTCCAGGCCCGCCAGGGCTCATTTGCCAGCCCGATCCGTTCACGGTCGGGCGGGGTTAGTCGAGCGCAGATGCCATTCGCATCCTCGCCAGGGCTAATCTTTCGTAACCTGATCCGTTCACGGTCGGGCGCTGCCATCGTGCGCACATGTTCTGCCATCCCAGGCCACAGGGCCTTCCACCTCGTAGCCGATCCGTTCACGGTCGGCGGCCTACGACCACCACGGTTCTACCGGCCGCACGACCGTGCTCGCCACTCCACCGTCCGTCCAGTCGCTGAACGCTCCTTTATCGCCGTCTGCTGGGCGCCGGAAATCACGGGTGTGGACACGGGCCATCAACGGTTTAGATGCCGATGCGCTGGGGCTGTGCGAAAGGTCGGCGCAAACGTCACCGGCAGATCGCTCTGCTGCAGCAGCGAGGCGTCGGCCTCGTCCGTGCTGACGATTAGCTTGAGGATGTCGCGCACCTGCATCGGCGGCGGGCGGTTGGTTTCGCGGCCACGGCCTCCACGTATTGCTTGAACGGCGCATCGGGATGTAACCCCACGGTTTGGCGCTGTCGGTTGCGCACCAGCACGCTGGCCCACGCCTCATAACCTGGTTGCCCGTGCGGTTCCAGCCAAACGCCGCCGCGGGCAAGAGGCCGGTGTAGATGCTGTGGCCTCGGTCAGGTCTAACAGCATACAATAAAAGCCGCTGGTCGGGCGTCGCGTTGAATAGTCGATCTGGTCGCGGCGCAAGCCAGCGACCATCCACCATCCGTACGCCAGTTGCAGCCCCGACGAGGCGTCAGCGGCGCCGCTCCCGTTCACCATCTCCCCTACGCGGTGAATCTCCAGCCGCACGGCGTCGCGCCAGGCTCGTGGCCGCTATCAGCCGCCGTGCTGACCCAGCGGGCGATGTGTTCCAGGCGCTGCGCCGCCACCTGGGCGTTGCTGACATTCAGGCCGGGTGTCTCACGGCGAAGCGCAGACCTCCGTCGCCCGACGGATGCGATAGCGCCTGCGCCGGCGTCAGCCAGCGAAGCCGATACTGGCGCCGGCCATCGCCCTCGCGCACCAACAGCGAGGCGCGCCCTCCCGTTGATCGTTGCCAGCGCCTGCTGCACCAGATTCAGCGCCGCGCTGTTCCCTCGAAAGCCACGGCCAGCCGCGGCAATGGGGTGCTGGTCTCAGGGCTTTGTGGGTGGCTGGCTGCCAGCGGCGCGTGGTCGAAGGAGGTCGGCGCGACCAGACTCGCCCGGGAAACACTTGCACCCACTGGCCTCGCCCAATGGCGTGCTCCAGACTGCGCAGACGAGCGAGGTCCGCGCCGAAGGGGAACAGGACCAGCAGCGTCGTCTCTCGCTGCTCCGTGGGCGGCGGGATGCCGCACTGCGCCCGCGCCCAGCACCCACCTATCCTTGTTGACGCCCAGCGTGAAATGGCTGGCGTCGGCGCAACGGCGCCGCCAGGAAGGGCTGCCCCAGGTCTGCCGGTTCGTCGCCTCCAGCCGGCGCTTGATGGACACCGCTGCTGCACCAGCGCGCTGGACCCAGCGAACGGCGTGATAGCTCAGCCCACGCCCGTTCTGCTGCGGTGGGTCTTGCAGGTGGGGAGAAACGCGCCGCTTTCACGACCACCGGCCAGGGAAATGGGTCTCCTTGCCGTTTGCTCCCGGCACCGCACAGCAGAATGTGGCTCGAGGCGATGGATGTCCAGAGGCTGCGCCCGGCTGTTTGCCCTGCCTGCCGGCCGCCTGCTCCGGCGTCACGATGTAACTGCTGATGGCCGCACGCCGGGTGGGCCTTCTCCGGCGTATGGTGATCTCTGCGCTGCGGCGCGCCAGAGCCGGAGCAGCAGTCGAGGATCACGGCGAAGTGCGGGCCATTGGCCGCCACTCAGCGATGGTTTCGCGCCAGCCCTTGTCGGCTGCAATCCCAGCCCCCGGCAGCCGGCTATCGTAGCAGACGAGCGTCTCGTTCAGACGGTCCGGACTCGAAATCCCAGAACCCGGCGGCGCGTTCTCCTGCGGAGCCGTGGCCGCTGTAGTAGAACAGCGCCACGTCCTCCGCCTGGCTGCCCCAGATGGCCCGCCAGGCCAACTAAACTCTGGCGTGACCTGCCTGCTGACCAGCAGGCGCGTAAACGGTCGCCGGCGCCGGTCACACGCGCGGCCAGCAGCGTGATGCTGGCTGACATCGTTGACGCAGCCGTTGAGCGGGTTGACTAGCGCCGGGTAAGCGTCAATGCCGGCAAAGAGCGTAAAATGGTGCGGGTCATGACGGTCTCCTCAGATGCTGACTCCAGGGCGTTTGGCCGCTGGAGGCGTCCTGCTGCGCGATCCAGCCGAAGAGAGCGCCGTCGGCTCTCGCCACGCTGACCGGCTACCAGATCATGCTGTCTCGTGTCAGTGGCGCTGGCGATGGTGACACAGGTGCGGCTGGCACTCGGTCCACAGAGCCGCCTGCCGGCCCGCCGCATCCCGCAGATAGACCGTGGTCTGGGTGAAGATCACGTTTGACCTGCGGTAAACAGGCTGGCGGTTCGACGATCTCCGCGGCGTCCTGCGCCAGCGCCGCCGACCGCTCATTCAGCATGCGCCTGAGCTTGCCAGTCTGGCTCGTGCCAGCGGTGGTCCAGGCCTAGTTCTTCGTCGCCGTCGCCGTTGTCGGGCCCCTGCATGAAGCCCCAGGGCATATACCCAACTGCCTGCTTCTCGTCCAGCAGCCTTTGGTAGCTTCCTTGCGCATCTGCAACTGCTGCGGTCTTGCTGGTTGGGGCTGGCTTGATGCCGACCTCCTCGATGAGCAAAGCGGTTTGCCCAGCCGCCCGCATGGTCGTTGCCATCTCTATTGGCAGCCGCGTTCTCCTGGTCAGATCTGTCGCCGGGTTGTCGTCGCCATGATAGGCGTGATTGGTGATGAAGTCCACATTCCGGCGTATCGCAGCCGCTCCCTGCAAGGCCGTTGTCGCCATGTGCGCGTGACGTGCGGCTGATCATACCGGTGGTGATCGAAGTGTTGCCGCCGTCCCACTGGCGCATCTTGCCGCTTTCATGCTGCATGAAGTCCACCAGCGTTTCCTGACGGCCGATGTTGTATCCTTCTGCCGCGCGATTCGGCTTTCCGCTCGTTGCCGATGTTGTGTCAGGATGCGCGGCTGTTGCGGATGGTCGGTCCTGCGTTGGCCTGCACGAAGGGCCGGTAGTTGACCTTGTAGCCCCTCGTGGAACCAATCCACGCTGAGGAGCTTCCGGCCTCTGCCGATCGGTTGATGTGGAACCCGCCGTCCGGATCCCGCTTGTCGCCCGCACGCGCAAATTCAAGATCGTCGTACAGATTGTAGGGGCGACGATCAGGACATGTCGCTGAAGCGTTTCTCCATCAGATCGAGCAGCGGACGATCAGGCGTCGCGTCTCTTCGACCGAAACCTGCGCGGCGGAAGATGCGCACCACGCGCGCCATCTCCTGGTTGCCTGGTAGCCGATCGGCTGCTTGGCCCCACGCACCGGATCGGACAGGCCGTAATGGGCCAACCCAAGCAGGCTGGGACGCTGACGAAGCGGAACCTGCGGCCGCCCACGGCAAAGTGCCGCCCAACGACGCACAAAGGGTCGCCGCGTTCTCTCGATGCTGACCGGCTCCAGGATGAAGACCAGCGACGTATCGCCATCCAGCACGATGGTTTGCACGGTTCGCTGGTAACCAGGCCGAAATCTCGATCCAGGGCGCCAGGCGCCAGGTCGTCGAACGTAGCGACCGTCCACCGCGCTGTACGCCACCGGAGGTATTCCCTGGCCGGCACAGCGGCAGGACGAGGTTTGCAGCCAGGAGAGGGCTGGCCGCGCCGGCCAGGCCGGGATATGCGCCGCCATCCGGCCTGGAATTGCTCCCACTTCACGCCAACCACCTTGCCCTGGACGTGCAACCGCCAGCAGCGCCGCAAGTCGCCCGCAAGCCGCTCAGCAATCTGTCCCAGAGTACGGCGGGCGCACGCCGCGCGGTCCGCATACAACGGTTCTCAGGCAGATAGTAGGTGGAGTCCGCCAACAGCCGGTCGTCGGACTGGCGCAGCGCCGGGTTGAGGCTTCGCGGCAATTCCTCCCACGTGATGCCGGCGACGGCCGGAGCTGGCTGTCGCCCGCCAGCAGTTCAGCGTGCCGGCACAACCGGTCAGCGGTCGGCCAGGTACTGCGCCGTTTGTGCGGGCTGCATGGGGTCGGCGCCTTGGCGTATCCCTGTCGCCGATCAGACGGATGGCTGCCGCCCACTGGCTCGTCGAAGGCGCTGATGACGCGCGGCCGGCAGCACGCGGCTGGGGTTGGATGCCGCGTGGGGCGCAACGGCTCACGGCTTTGCGCCGCCAATTGCCCGATGGCGTCCACGATCCAAATGCGCGCTGCCGCGGTTGTCCGACTGAAGTGGCGGAAGGAGACCAAGTCGCCATGTCCCACCTCGCGCCAGGCAGGCCTGCTACGAAGCTGTCCCGATTCAGGTGTTATTGAGCCAGTCAGCGAGCGCCAGTATCTATCTTGCGTCAGCGGCTGCAGCCCGAACTCCGGCGGTGGGACAAAGAGCCAGCCCTGGTCGCTGCTCTGTGGGGTATTTGTGCATGAAGGTCAGGCCGGCCTCGGTCAGGATCACACCTGGATTCACGGCCCGTCACCGGCGGATGCCGGTCACGACGGCCAGGTGGTTCCGGCGCTGGACACAGCGGTCGGCGCGACTCCACTGAGAGCGCGGGCCAGCCGGTACTCGTGAAAGCCCAGGTAGGTGTAACTGGCCCGGGTGCGCGGAGAATTTCGGGTAATTCCGGCGGTGACAAAGCTGCCCGCGCCAAGTTGAAGCCCACGGCCTCCGATGCGTGTGCTCGATCAGCCTGTCGCAGCCGACCTGGAAGGCATCGTAGGCCGCAGCCGTGCGCCAATTCCGCGGGATCTTGCTGGAAATCCCTGGACGCTGGGCTGCACTGGCTCGTTCAGGCTGATCCAGGCGTCAATTTGCAGCCGGCCATTCTCTTCTTCGCGGCCCCAAATTATCGTTCAGGGATGTGTCTGGCGAAATCGTTTCCCCGACTTTCCGGATCGCCTTTGTCCGATTCAGCCAGTCGTCGAGCGGATCTTCGACCTGGCCGCCTGGCCCTGGCACAGCGTAGTCCATACGACCGATGATGGACCGGTTTCGGCCATGCGGCGCAGTTGATCCACCTGGATCCCAGGATGGATCAGCATTACCGGCGGCTGGATGTCGCCGATGGCCTCGGGAACAGGTCTCCTTGTGTTCACCGATCCCGAAGCTGTGCAGGTAAAATCCCAGTTTATTGGTCATGATCTCACTCTCCCAGCTAAACTTGCGCACTGAACGGCGGAATGCTCTGCACGGCTTCGATGGTCTGCGTCAGTTTGCCGTCCAGCATCAGGGAGTTGTCCCAACAGTTCTACGGAAGACCAGGAGCCTGCCACCCACGCGGATGCTGAGCAAGTAGTCGGGGAGCGGTTCGTCGTTGGCGAGGACGCCGGTGCGCATCCACTGAACATCTCTTTGGTGTACCGCGCGCAGCGGCGTCTGATTTTGGGATACCGCCTGTCCCTGTTCGCCGCCGGGAGCCATCCGCTCTGCCGCCGATCGGCGGCAAGACAAACTGAGCCGCTCTTTCATCCAAAGGCATGCGCCAGGAATTTGACGCACAGAAGTCGTCCATGATCGTACATCCCGGTTTGTCGGCCCGGTTGCGCATCGTAGGGATAGGCCGGCGGATGGTTCTCGCCGTAGTTGTGATGCGCAAGAAGGCGTGCGCGTCAAATGTCCCGATTCATGCTGGCGATAGCATTACCGCGGTGTCGAAGCCTGGCCGGTCCAGCACCTGGATGCCTGGACTGCCGGCGTCGAAGACGCGCACGGCCGCGCGCTCCAGTTTTGCCCGGAAGGTTCTGCCCAACCGACGGATCGTTCCAGGTTGCGCCATCGCGATCGCCCTCGGCTCTGCTGAAAATCTGCACATAAACGGCGGCTGGCTGGGTCGTGCGCGAAACCGCTGCCAGCCAGGGCCTTGCGCAGCGCCTCGACATACGTGGCAGCATCCACGTTGTCGTCAATCGCTTTGCCGATGCGCACCACGGGCATGATGCCGGCGCGGAAGCAGGCGCGCGCTGCGCGCTCGGCCTGCAGCTCGTCCAGCGCGTGAATCAACGTCCAGGTGACGCGAATCGTCTTGAGACGCCCAATCGTGCGTTCGATGAACTCGTCGCGCAAATCGGTGTGAAAGTGCAGGCCGAGGCCGTTGTCGTTGGGCGGCCGCGGGTAGGTGCGCAGTCGCGCCACGTTGTCTGCCGTCAGGCTGACAGTCGGCGGCCGCGTGGTTGCGGGCGGGTTGCGCGGCGGCTGCGGCGGCGTCCCCCCTGCCTCGACCTTCACCGTTGCGGGGAAGTCATGACGGCTGCCGTCGGGCAGGAAAACGCGCAACAGGTAGGTGGTAGTCGCCGTCGGCGCAACGGTGTGCGATTCATGCGCTGTGCCGCCCTGCACTTCCAGAAAAACCTTGCCTACCCCTTTCACGTCCCAACGGAGCGTGGCCGATTCGCCTGGCTTGATCGCGCTCGGCTCAGCCCGGAACTGCACGGTCGCGCCTGCGGGCAGCGGGTTGGCGGGCGGCGGCGGCTGTGGAGGCTGCTGCGGCGGCGGAGGAGGTGGCGGCGGCGGTGCGCCAGTCCCTGCGGCTTTGCGCGTGCGCTGGAAAACCACGTAGAACGAATGATGGAAGACTGAATTCCACAACTCGCCGTTGGCGGCGCGCTCATCTGGATGCGCGCTGTGCAGATTGACCACGCGGTCGCTTTTGTCCGCGGCGTTGGCGCTCTGCCCGGCGATCCAGATCGAGAGCACCTGGCCCTTATCCACGGGGATGTTGCCGGCCGGCTCATTGGCGCCTTTGTCCAGCGGCTGAGGCCGCGCTTCCTCATGGGGCTGGCGGCCTTCCCATGTCCAGCCGGCCCATGCAGGCGGCCCCGCGACGCGCTGACCGCTTTCGTCCAGCGCCTCGATGTAGACGTGATGGTTGAACTGATTTTCTTCGGGCGTCAGATGATGAACGCCGACGGCGCGCCAGTAGGTCTCGCCGGCCGCAATGTCGGCCGGCTGAATGCGTACGCCGTATTTGGGGTCGGCGTCGTTGAACGGCGCGCCTGTCTGCTTGAGATGGTCAAGAAACCGGGTGTTGTACTGTTTCATCACGTGATTCTCCTCTGCATAAATTGCTCAGCGCCAGCCTCATGGCTGGCTATCATGATCTGCTGGCCTGAAAATAGCCCTGTGCCGCAATCCGCCGATTGCGGCGCCACGGAGGCAAGCCGGCGGCTTGCGCACCAGTTCCATCCACGGTTGTGCGCTGACTTGCTTGCTCCATGGGCCGACACGGATAGCCCTGGGTGCATTTCAGAATGGGGGCGCGTCGGGCGATGGAAATCGCTGCAACCCCTGCATAGCTCACCCTGGCGACTTTGGCAGTAGCCAAAGCGCCGGGAGCTACGCCGCGAGCCTGAAATGCGTCCGGTACGAGATGCAAGCCCCTGCCAGGCTGTCAGGCCCGGTAGGGCCTTTCACCTTGTAGCCCGATCCGTTCACGGTCGGGCGGCGTTGGTTGCGCGCACGCCATGTGGCCTCCAACCCCGCCGGAGGCCAAAGGCCATCCGGCTACGAGGTGCAAGCCCCTCCGGGGCTACGCCCCCAATTTGAAATGCACCCGATAGCCCTCTGACGCTAGACACAGATGCAGCTATTGTGCGCAATCTGTCATCTGGGAAAACGCCGAGCTCCAGGCGTCGGCGCGCGTGCAAGGGGATATAACACAGGATCACTCGGAAAGTCTCTAATGATAAATATCACACACCATCGCGCAGGTTGACTTAGCGGGCGCGCTGTGCTATGGTACGGTATCAGCCGTCCTCTTGGCCGAGAAACGAGCGCAGAGGAGGCGGTCTTTCCCCCAGGCGGAAGCGGAGGTAAGTTGCGTGATGTCTGCTTTGTCTACGATTTCTCACCGTCCGTATGTGATTGGGATTGCCGGGGGTACGGCCTCCGGCAAAACGACCATGACGAACACCATCGTGCGTACGGTGGGTCCCAGTCGGGTGGTCATCATTGCCTACGATTCGTATTACAAGGATTTGAGCCACGTTCCCCTGGCCGAGCGCCTGCAAACAACCAATTTCGATCACCCGGACTCCCTGGACACGCCGCTCTTGGCCGACCACCTGCGCCAATTGCGGCGCGGGGAAGCGGTGCAGGTGCCGATGTACGATTTTGTGTCTTGCACGCGACTGGCGGCGACGCGGTTGGTGGAGCCGTGCGATGTGATCATCGTGGATGGTATTCTGGCCCTGGCGGCCGAGGAATTGCGTGCGCTGTATGACCTGAAGATTTTTGTGGATCTCAGCGCGGATGAACGTTTGCTGCGGCGCATCGAACGCGATGTGGCTGAGCGCGGGCGCACCATCGAATCGGTCATTGCCCAATACCGCCAAACCGTGCGCCCCATGCATGATCAGTTTGTGGAGCCGAGCAAGCGCTTCGCCGATTTTATTGTCTCTGGCGAGACCACGCAGAGCCATGCGCTCGAAACTGTGGCTGGTCATGTGCGCGCCCGCATCCTGAGCGCGCGACTGGATGCTTTGCAGCAAATTGGCGCTGCGCTGCTGGCCGCGGACCCCGCCAGTGTGAAGAATGACATTGTGCGCCTGGCCGCGCAGGAACTGTTGGCCGACACGGTGACACTGCACCAGTACAACGCCAGCCAGGGCGAATTCCTGCCGCCGGCTGAGTTCTCGGCCACCTGGCCGGCTGGCGACGGAGAGATGACCCAGCCCCGGCGCCAGGGTCTCAGCGCCTATGTCATCGGGCATGGTACGGTGGTCGTTCCGGATGCGACGAACGATCTGCAGCCCGAGCTGGTGCAGACGGCCCATTTCCAGGCCAGCGGTACGCACGCGTTTGTGGGGATGCGCCTGCAGCAGGGTGAGACGCCGGTAGGCGTCATTTTCTTCAATTTTCGCCGCCCGCGGCCCTTTGGCCCAGACGACATGGCAATTGCCGGCATCCTGGCGACCTACGCCGCGGCCGCCATCGCCCGTGGTCGTTTGAGCACGCGGGCCTAGGCTGCGCCGCCCGCGGCGCGGGCTGAATCAGCAGAATTCCAAGCGTTCCTGATGCCCTCTACGGTCAAAACCCAATGGGCGTCCACACAGGGCTGCCTGTGCTGATGGAACTGCGGGCGAATGAGAGAACGTTTTGACAGGCGCCGGTTATTCGAGTAAAATTTTGTTGTCTGTGGGCGGCTAGCTCAGTTGGTTAGAGCGCTTCCCTTACAAGGAAGATGTCACAGGTTCGAGTCCTGTGTCGCCCACCTCATAGGGATGCTTACGCGAAGGCCGTCGGTGTTGTTCCGGCGGCGTGTTTATTTGAGCAGGCAGGCGAGGCCAGCCTGCGGCCCAGTTGCACGCTGCGCTGGGAGACTTTGCACTGCGGCCGCAGCCTGAGCCGCTCGATGTCGGTATGGAGGAAGTGTTGGCGGTAGGAGAGGAATTGCGCCGTTTGCCGTCGGCGGATCGTCTGCTGCATGCGTTGGCCGCTGATCTCGCGGCGCAGGCGGGGCACGCACAGGCGCTTATCGCTGTCCGTCAGGTGTTGGACCAGGCGCGCCTGGCGATCCAACAGGGCGCAGCCTGCCCGGCTTTCTCTGTGCTGGTTCAGCAGACTGAAGATCACATGCTCACAGCCACGCGGCCCAGCCTGCTGCCAGTCATCAATGCCACGGGCGTCATCATCCACACCAACCTGGGGCGCGCGCCGTTATGTCAGTCGGCGCGCGCGGCGTTGACGACCCTCACCGCTGGCTACACCAACCTGGAATATGACCTGGCCGCGGGCGCGCGCGGCTCGCGTTACGATCACGCCACACAACTGTTGGCTCGCCTGACAGGGGCCGAGGCGGCCTTGGTGGTCAATAACAATGCTGCGGCCGTTTTTCTTGTCCTCAGCGCGGTGGCAGTGGGCCGCGAGGTTGTTATCTCACGCGGCCAACTGGTCGAGATCGGCGGCGGTTTTCGGATTCCTGATGTGCTGCGCGCCAGCGGCGCGCGCCTGGTCGAAGTAGGCACCACCAATCGCACCCACCTGCGCGATTATGCGCAGGCCGTCACGCTGCAAACCGCCGCGCTCATGCGCGTCCATTTTTCCAACTTTCGCCAGCTTGGCTTTACGGCGGAAGTAGGCCTGGCCGACCTGGTCAGCCTGGCGCACAGCCAGGGCCTGCTCGTGGTGGATGACCTGGGCAGCGGCACGCTCCTGGATACGACGCTGTTTGGCTTGTCGCCTGAACCAACCGTGCAGGCCAGCGTGGCGGCCGGGGCCGACCTCATTACTTTTAGCGGGGACAAGCTGATGGGCGGCCCGCAGGCGGGGTTGATCGTGGGCCGCGCGGAGTTGATCGCGCGCCTGCGCAGCCATCCCCTGGCGCGGGCGCTGCGCGTCGGGAAGATGACGCTGGCCGCGCTCAACGCCACACTGCTGCACTATCTGCGCGGCGATGCGCTGACCGCGCTGCCTGTGTGGCAAATGATCGCCGCACGGCCGGTTGATCTGCGTGCGCGCGTTGAAAGCTGGCTTCAGACGTTGACCGCAATCGGCATCCAGGCCAGCGCCGTCGAGGTCGCGAGCACGGTAGGCGGCGGTTCCCTGCCCGGGGAGACATTGGACAGCGTTGCGTTGGCCGTACCGCTGACGCCCGGCCTGATCGAGAGGCTGCGCCAAGGCAGTCCACCTGTGGTGGCGCGGGTGGCCGGGCAGCAGGCGCTGTTCGATGCGCGCACGGTGCTGGCAGAACAAGATGAAGCCCTGCTCTCAGCCATTGCAAAGGCGTTGCTATCATGAACCATGACTCTGTGTCTGCTGCCGCCGCGCCGCTCACCCTGCATGGGCGAGTGATTCGGGCCGGCCAAGCGGCTGGCGTTGCCCTGGTTTCCCCCGCACCCATCGGGTTCCTGGGCGGCGTTGATCCGGACACCGGCATCATCATCGAGCCGAATCATCCTTTGCGCGGCGAGTGTGTGGCCGGCCGCGTGTTGGTTTTTCCTACGGGCAAAGGCAGCACCGTCGGCTCGTACACGATTTTGCGCCTGTCCAAAGCGGGTAAGGCCCCTGCGGCCATGATCAACCGCGAGAGCGAGGCTATCGTCGCCGTCGGCGCAATCATTGGCGACATACCAATGGTAGATCAAATAGACGTAGACCTGATTTCCAGCGGCGATCGCGTGTGTGTGGACGGCGGCGTCGTGACGATTGAACGGGGCTAAGCGCGTGCGCCTTATCTTTCTCAAGTTGGGCGGTTCGCTCATCACCGATAAACGGACGCCGATGACGCCGCGGCTGGCCGTGATTGAACGCCTGGCGCAGGAATGTGCAACCGCGTTGGCGCAGGCGCCCGATCTAGCCTTGCTCCTCGGCCATGGCAGCGGTTCCTTTGGGCATATCCCCGCGCAGCGCTTTCAGACGCGCGCCGGCGTCACGACGGCGGCCGCGTGGCGCGGTTTCGCCGAGGTATCGCGCGTCGCGGCCCAACTCAACCGTCTGGTGGCGGATGCGTTTGGCGCCGCGGGTGTGCCGGTGTGGAGCCTGGCGCCTTCGGCCAGCGCCCTTTGTCGCGACGGGGAACTGATGACCCTGGCCGACCGTCCCATCACCACGGCGCTGGCGCATGGCCTGGCGCCGTTGATTTACGGTGATGTGGCCCTGGATGAGGCGCGCGGGGGAACCATCGTCTCCACCGAGGAGGTTTTTGCCTGGTTGGCGCGGCGCTTGCGGCCCTCGTTCATCCTGCTGGCAGGTATGGTCAATGGCGTGTATGAACGCGATCCGTTGGCTGACCCGGCGGCGCGGCCGCTGCCGCTCATCACCGCAGCTGGCTTGACGCGTCTGGCTGGCGGGCTGACCGGTTCCCATGCCACCGACGTCACTGGCGGCATGGCCAGCAAGGTGCGAGCCATGAGCGCGCTCGTGCAGGAACTGCCCGGCCTGCAAGTACGCTTTTTCAGCGGCGAACAAGCGGGCGCCTTGCAGGCTTTGCTCTTGCAGCCGCAGAGCGCCATCGGCACCTTGTTGCGCGACCGCTAGTGCGACGTTTCTTCCCGGCGCTTCAATCCTTGCGCGCCCAAGCCGAGCGTGTATAATGATTTGGGCGCGGCGACGTCTTCCGGTCGCTAGATCGTAAGAAAGACTGCCAAACGACCGATCCGATCGTCGGATTGTTGCCCGCAGACCAGTTCCGAGGCAAAAAGTCTTCATGCAATGTAGGCATTGTGGCACCCCCTTACGGCGCGGCGTGGGCGTCTGCCCTGTGTGCGGCACTCCTCAGCCGCGCGCCGCGACGACCGTGCGCTGTCGAGCGTGCGGCAGGCGCAGCCATGCAGCGCTGCAGGTATGTCCGCACTGTGGGCGCAATTTGAAACCCGGGCTGCCAATCTCGTGGCAGATGATGGGATTGGGTATCCTGGGCGTACTCGCCGCAGTTTTTCTGATCAGTCGCGTCAACATCGGCAGCGTCGGCGAGGTTCTGTCGGCGCTTGCGCCCACAACGATCTTCCCCACGTCCACGAATACGCCGGCGCAACCGGCGCCGACATCTTCGCAGGATGCACAGGCCGACGCCACGCCAACCCAGGAGATCGAGGGGACAACGCCAGTCGGGGAGGAGAACACGCCGACCGTTGCGGCGATTACGGTTGTCACCGAAACACAAACGCTGACACCCCCCACGCCGACAGTCACCGCGACGCCTACTGGAACGCCTGCCCCCACCGTGACGCCGACCCCAACAACGCCGGCGACGCCAACAACAATTCCGGCCACGAACACGCCCACGCGTGCGCCGGCGACGCCAACGAAGGTCCCGGCCACGAACACGCCTACGCGTGCGCCTGCGACGCCGACGCCAGTCAGCACCCCGCTGGGCACGGTTAGCTACACCATTCGCGCGGGCGACACTCTGGCTGCCATTGCCCAGCGCTTCGATACCACTGTGGCATCCTTGCTGGCGCTCAATCCTGGTCTCAATCCCAGCCGGTTGCGCGTGGGGCAGGTCATTCTGGTCGCCGGCGCGGCGCCAGGCGCCAGTGAAACCCCTGTTCCCAGGGCAACGCCTACGGTGCGCGCCACCAGCACCGCCAGTGTGCAAATGAGCGCACCCATTCTCACCGGGCCCGCTTCTGGCAGCGCTTACAACGGCGACGATGCCATCATCCTCCTGAACTGGCAATCAGCCGGCGCGCTGCCTGACGCGGTCGCCTATCTCCTGGAGATTGGCTACCGCGTGGGTGGGAATTTTGACTGGCGCGCATCAGAGGTGACAACGACAACCGGCTGGCGCGTCTCAAACCTGCTGTATGGACAGGCTGAGCAAGAAACGGGGCGTCGCTACAGCTGGCGTGTAACCATGGTCAGCGTCACGGTTGACAGCGCCGGTCGCGTGACCGCCATCCAACGCATCAGTCCCGCCAGCGAGACACGCGAGTTTTTATGGAATTAGCTTATGGATAAGAATCTGACACAGGCGCTGGAGTTGATCGAGCACGAACCCGGCGCGTTTTTGAAAAAAGTCTTCGTCGGCCTTTCTGACTTGAGCCGCAGCGAGATGGAACTCTTCGCCGCGGCCTGGGATCAATGGAGCCTGGCGCGGCGCCAGCAGCTGATGGCTGCGCTGTATGACTACGCTCAAGACCACATCGAAGCTGACTACACGGCCATTTTTTCGTGGGCGTTGGGCGATGCTGATCCCGTGGTGCGCTATGCGGCGATTGAAGGGCTCTGGGAAGACGACGACGAGCCTTTAATGCAGCGCTTCATCCACCTCTTGCGGACAGACCCTGATGAGCGGGTGCGCGCGGCGGCTGCCGAAGCCCTGGGACGGTTCGTGTTGCTCGGTGAGTACGAAGAGATTCCGAACGCGGCCGCAGCCTACGCCGTGGAAACCCTCTTGGCTGCGCTGACCGCGGAAACCGAGGCCGACAGCGTTAAGCAGGCGGCGCTTGAGACGATCGGCTTTTCTAGCGATAAGCGCGTGCGTGCATTGATCCGCGATGCCTATGACGATGAGGATGAACTGATGCAGGCCAGCGCCTTGCGCGCGATGGGCAACAGCGCGGACAGCCTTTGGAACCCCTACGTGCGCCGCGAGCTTGAGAGCCACTCATCGGCCAAACGGGCGGCGGCCGCCTACGCCGCGGGCGAGCTTGAGTTGACCACCGCGATTCCACGCCTCCTCATGCTGCTGCAAGACCCTGATGTTGCCACGCGGCGCGCGGCTGTGCACGCCCTGGGCGCGATTGGGGGGCGAACCGCGCGCAAGGCGCTGCAATTGGTCATCAACAGCGACGACGAAGACCTGCGTCCCTATGCGGTCGAGGCGTTGGAGATGCTTGATTTCAACGGCATTGGTGTCGCGGTGCATGATGACGATGAACCGGAAGATGAACGAGACGAGGAGGACGACGAGTTCGACCGTGACTTCGATGACGAGTTCGACCCTGACTTCGATGATGATCTCGATGACGACGATTTCGCTGAGGCCGATTTTGACGAAGACGATGACGATACGCACTAAATGGAGCACATGATGGCAACCACCAATCAGCCTCACCGGCCGCAGCCTTCGTCCGCCGCGCCGGATGCAGCGGCCCGCGTGATTGACCTTCTGAACCAGGGCGCGCGACTCCTGGCAAGCCAGCGCCCCGGCGAGGCCCTTGCCCCGCTGCGTGAGGCGCTGCAGTTAGCGCCAGACAACATTGCGGTCGCGATCAACCTGGGCGGCGCCTACATCATGCAGCGTAAGTACCGCCAGGCTGTGCCGATCTTAGAGCGCGCCGCGGAGTTGGAACCAAACAACGCCATGATTTGGACCAACCTGGGCGCCGCCTACCTCGGACGCCTCGAACTCTCGACGCAGACCACGCAGGATCAGGCTATTGCCGCATTCGAGAAAGCAGTGCAAATTGACCCCGATCTGCACAATGTGCATTACAACCTGGGCCTGATCTACAAGGATCGCGGCGAGATCACGCGCGCCTGCGCACATTTCTATCGGGCGCTGGAAATCAACCCTCAAGATCGCGATGCCCGCCAGTGGTTGAAGCGTTTGCAGGCGGGCGACGAGATGGAGCAACCGCCGATCGGCAATGACTAACTTCACTTCGCACGATCACGCGCCTGCTCCAGAGGCTGCGCCTGAGCCGGCCGGACCGGTCAGCGGCGGCCGGCGCATTTCCGCATCCAACGAGGTGACTGGCTGGGGTGTGCGGCGGTTTCGCAGCAACCCGGCGCGCATGGCCTGGATCGTCATGGTGACGGCGTTTGTGCTTTGCTGCTCGCTGGCCATTGCCGCGCCTCTGGCTGGCCGCAGTTTTCTGCTCTATGCCTCCGATCCCCGCCCGCTAGACCTCAATGTCATTGATGGCGCCGTATTGGTGACCTCCATCAAGACGCGCGATACCCAAGCCGTGGTGTCCCACGCGGTCGTCAGTGAAGACCAGCGTGTGGCAACCGACGAAAAGTCCAGCGCCATTTTGACTTTCTACGCTGATGAACAGGGGCAAGATTCGCTGGCGACCATCACTCTCTACAACAACGCCTCGTTTCTGCTGACCACGGCGCGTGTGCCGCGTTTTGGTTACAGCAGCGAAGCTGACCGCCTGACCCTCTACCTGGAACATGGCCGGATTCGCGTCAGCCCGTCGCGCCGCAGCGAGCGGCCGCTTACTGTCGTGGTGGAGACTCCTCACGGCTCGGCGCGCCTACCCGATGGCAATTATTCGGTTGAAGTGCGTAATGAAGAGACGCAGGTGACCACGCGTGGCGGAGAAGCGACCGTGACCGCCGCCGGCCAGGTCATCGTGGTGCCCGCGGGCGAGCGCACGCGCATCGCCGCCGGTCAGGCGCCTGGCGCGCCCCAATCGGTGGAACAGGACCTGCTGGCGAATGGCAGCTTCTCCACCAGCCTGGATGACTGGACCGTCAAGAGCTTTGTGGATGTGCGCGAAGATGCACAGCAGAATGTTGGCATCGGTTCCGTGGAGTTGATTGCGCGCGATGGCCGCCAGGCTGTTCTCTTCGCACGCCGCGGTCAGGAGGGCGTTCATGCCGAGACGGAAATTCGTCAGAATCTCAACGTAGATGTACGCGATTATGACGCGCTCAATGTCACCTTCTACGTGCAGTTGGTATTCCAGAGCCTGCAAGGCGCGGGAATGCAAAGCTCTGAGTTCCCGTTGGCGGTTCAAATTAGCTACAATGACATTTATGGCACAGAGCGCCTGTGGACTTCTGG
Source organism: Candidatus Amarolinea aalborgensis (assembly GCF_900491745.1). Classification (NCBI taxonomy): domain Bacteria; kingdom Bacillati; phylum Chloroflexota; class Caldilineae; order Caldilineales; family Candidatus Amarolineaceae; genus Candidatus Amarolinea; species Candidatus Amarolinea aalborgensis. Next base: position 72,505 of record NZ_UETR01000007.1, read on the forward strand.
TTTTTATTACCTTGATCTCGACGCCACACGACCCTGGCCGCTGCGCAATGTGCAGAAAATTCCGCGCGGCGTCTGGTATGCCTATGAATCGCCCAACCTGATCGAACTTCTCAAAGACACCCGGCCGTCGCACGTCAACTGGATTCGGTTCTACGCCTCTGGCTACAATTTTGAAAGCCTGGTGTCTGAAGCCGAACTGCTGGTGCGTTGAACGCGCATGATGAAGGCTGAACTTGGGCGCCGCGCACGTGGGTGGGCGCCCCTCGCGCTGGCGCTGCTGATCTTCTTCCTCTGCGCCGCCTATCAGCTCGATCTGCCTGGCCTCCACTATGATGAAGCCAAAGAGGCCGGGCTGAATGCCATGCAGCTCTTACGCGGCCAGCCGCTGACCCTCTTTCGCGGCGCAGGGCTGCACCTCTTTGGCCTGACGCTGCCCATCATGGTGCAAGATTACATCGGCGCGCTCAATGTATACCTGGCGCTGCCGTTCCTGGCGCTGGGCGGCGTCAGTGTGCCGGCCCTGCGCAGCTTGCCCATCCTCTGCGCTGGGCTGACGCTGGTTTTCCTTTACGTATTTGCCGCGACCGCGTTCAATCGGCGCACGGCCGGCCTGGCCGTCCTCCTGCTGGCCGTCAACCCGTCGTTTGTCTTTTGGAGCCGCCAGGGCATTCTTGTCACCAATGTCACCGTCACCCTGTTTTTCGCCAGCCTCTGGATCGCCCAACGCTGGCGACAGACGCGTCAAGCGCGCTGGTTGTGGCTGACGGGGTTGCTGTGGGGTCTGGGCGTTTGGGCCAAACTGCTCTTCATCTGGGGTATCGGCGCGATGCTGGCGCTGGCGGCGATTGGTTGGCTGCGGAGCCGTTGGCGGTCGCGCGGTCATAGCCAGCGGCCGAGCCGGCTAGTGGCTGGCGCCGCGCTGGCTTTCCTCGTCGGCGTGTGGCCGCTCCTGCTCTTCAACCTGCAAACCGGCGGCACCGTGGCGAGTATTGTCGGCAACCTCGGCACCTCATACTACGGCGTCAGCAATGCCAATTTCGCGGCCAACCTGACGCAGCGGATCGAACAGCTCGTCATTCTCCTGCAAGGGCATCATTTCTGGTATCTGGGCGAAGTGTACGCCAATCCGGCAGCGCCGTGGGCGCTGGCCGCGCTGCTGGCCGCCGCGGCCCTGGTTGGATTCGAGGTCTATCTGGCATACGAGGCGCCGAAGCCGGGTCAGGACGACCGGTCGGCTCCGGCCTGGCTGCGGCAGCTCAGCAGGTCGGCCCCAACTCAGTGGCGCCGTATGCTTGGCTTGACGCTGCTGACTGCGCTGGTCGTCGTACAGAGCTGTTTCACCGTGTCTGACTTGTTCATCACGCATTTTGCCCTGCTGCTGCCGTTGCTGCCGCTGCTAGGCGCCGCCGCCGCCGACCTGCTGGCGCAGCATGGCCGCCGGCCGGCGCTGCTCGTTTTTGTCGCGCTTCTGGCATGGGGTGGATTCGACGCCTGGGACACCTTACAGTACCACGCCATCCTGGCGCGCAGCGGAGGCTATGCGGCGCACTCGGACGTCACCTATCGGCTTGCCGCGTATCTGGAAGCCGAGGAAATCAATGCGCCGATTGTGTTGGATTGGGGTATTGATGCGCCGGTGGCTTTCCTGACGCAGGGCCGCGTGGCGCCGATCGAAGCTTTTGGCTATGCCCGTCTTGATCGCCCAGACGCTGAGTTTGCCCGTCGCCTGGCACCTTTCGTGGCCGATGCGAACACGGTCTATCTTCTGCACACGCCGGAGTTCACCGTGTTTGAAGGGCGCCGCGAGGAATTGGAGGCCCTGGCCGTCGCGCAAGGGCGCCGCGTTGAATCGCTGGCGCTGTTCCGAGAGCGCAGCGGGCGCCCCGCCCTGGAACTAGTGCGCCTGACCGCCGCACCGTGAGGTGAAGGCGGCGCGAGCAAGCGTTCGACCTTCTGCCTCAGCGATGCGAATCAAATTCCCTGCCGTGCGATCGCTAATCGTGCACGGCCGCATGGGTGCGACGACTGGCGGCGATTTCGGGCGCTTCCTTGAATGCGGTCCACAGAATGCCGAACGATCGCCAGAAGGCAGCCAGGCCCGTGCGCTTGAGTTCAGCCGCGGTCTGGCCCACTTGCGGGTAGCCCAGGGCATCGGGCTGTACGGTTTCCCAATTGCGGAACAGATGGCCCCAATCGCTCTCCAGCGCCTCGGCCATCTTCTTCTTACCCAGGAATGGGTACCAGAAGGAGTCGTGGTAGATTACCGACGCCAGGTAGGACCACGGCGCCAGCACTGTCTTCAATGACCATTCGATCGGCTTCTTCAGCGGTCCCCAGTAAATCTTGTGCTGCATACGCGAGGCAAAGGTCATTTTCTTGAACGGACCGTCGAAGTGCCAGTTTTGCTGCGCAGCCGCCAGGTCGCCCACAATCTCGATGTCACGCGGATCACCGCAGCCCAGCCCCAACTCGTGCGCCAGGCGAATGAACTTGATAGAAAGCGGATCAATGCCCATCAGTTTGGCGGCAATGGCATCAATGGCCACCTGGTCATCGCTCGCCAGAATGACATTCTTGGCGTACGGGATCATGCAGCGTGGGCCAGGCCCGTCGCCGGCAAACGTGCCGTCCATGACCGCAAAGACGCCGCGGTGAATTTTCTTCTGAATCATCAGCAAGTCCACCAGCGTTTCATGGATGACCGGATGCGTCCAGTGACGACGTTCGTTGAGCAGGCCGCCAAAGGCGTTTTTCATCGCGCCCGTGGTGGTCGTGAAGATGTGCGTCTTGACCGTGGGCAGGTGAATGATGTTCTCGCCGATGAATCGTTTGGGAATGTTGAATCCACGCGGATAGACATCGTTGAGCACCAAGAATTGGTTCGCCAGGTCGCCGACCGCGTCGCGCACGTTGATCCACTCCTCACCTTCGTACAGGTGAACGTTGCGCAGATTGTGGGCTTCCACGACGTTGATCTGCTTGTTCTCGCGTTCGCCCATGTGCGCATCAATCACCACGGTGCGGTTGTGACAGGCGTGCATCAGGTTGGGGTCGTAGCCATCCTGCTTCATGGCGCGGATCACGCCTTCAAGCTGCCAGGGAGTGGTGGAACTGCCGGGATAGAAGAAATGCCAGGAGATGTTGACCTTCAGCGCCGTATCGGCGTCCTTCGCAATCACATCCTGGTAGCCAGCCAAGTTCATCAGCCGATGATAGTCAGCCAGGACGGTGGCGGGCGTGGTCGTTAGAATGGCAACTTTACTTTTACTCATGCTTGTTTTCTTCGTCTCTATTCTTTCAACGCGGTATGGATTGGTCTGGTCTGAGCTGAGATGACTGCGTGGGGCCTGTGGAGGGCTTGGCCCAGCGTCCATCATCCATCGTAGGCAGCGCCAGCTGCGGGGAAGGCGCCGCGATTTCAGGCGTTGTGGGCGCGGCTGTGGGCGCCTGCGCGCAGTACGGGCAAATCTGCCAGTTCAGATCAAGCAAGCGGCCGCACGATGGGCAAGGCCGGCGCAGCTGCGTCGTGCAATGTGGGCACAACATCCAGTCTGGCTGTGTCTTGTGCTGGCAGTTGCTGCAGACCGGCTGTTCCTCCATGTCGCGCAGCAGGGCCTCTTCTTCAAGCATGCGCTCATACTGTTCCGCCAACGTGTCACGCGGGCGCAGGAGCAGGTAAAGCCCCAGTCCCACCGGACCAAACAGCACAACGAGCAGCGAAGCCAGGAGCGTGGCAAGAAGGTCACGCGAGCGGGCGCGCATGTCTCGAAATGTCCAGATGACGAGGGCAATCCAGAAGGCCGCCAATAAGGCGCCAAAAACGGCCACCACAGTCTGCAGGACTGTGCCGATAGTATTCAACAAATCAGACGACATTCAACAGTCTCCTCAAGCAATTTCAACTAATCGGGCGATTATACCCTAATCTACCCGTTTGGGCAAAGCCCGCGCGCAAACTGCCTGAAATAACGTCGCATTGGGCGCAGTAGTTACAAATCCACCGCGAACGCGGCGGCGCTCATTTCGTTAGGCCGAGCGTATACGCCCAGGTTCTGTCGTGCGTGGTCGCCAACGCACCCTTGAAAAGAAAGGCTGACCCATGTCTGAGTCTGCAACGGTTGAGTACACCCTTCTGATTCGCAACATGCCCGCCAACGAGCGTCCGCGCGAGCGTTTGCAGCATTACGGCGCCGGCGCGCTGGCCTCATCCGAACTGATTGCCATCCTGCTGCGCGTGGGCACCGAGGGCGAGAGCGTCCTGCACGTGGCGCAGCGCCTGCTCGGCAAGTACGGCGGTTTGCCTGGGCTGGCGCGCGCCAGCTTCGATGAGCTGTGCCAGGAAAAAGCTCTTGGCCCTGCCAAAGTGACCCAGCTCAAGGCGGCGCTGGAGTTAGGCAAGCGGCTGCTCGTCGCATCGCCGTTGGACCGACCCCAGGTGCGCTCACCGGCCGAGGCGGCCGAACTGCTCATGGCGGAGATGAGCCTCCTGGAACAAGAGCAACTGCGCACCATCCTGCTCGATACCCGCAACACCGTGCTCGGCATCCCGGTGATCTACCAAGGCTCGCTCAACTCAGCCGCGGTGCGTATCGGCGAGCTATTTCGCCATGCCATCAAGGCCAATGCGGCGGCCATGATCGTGGCGCACAATCATCCGAGCGGCGACCCGGCGCCTTCGCCGGAGGACGTGCGCGTCACGCGCGCCATCGTAGAGGCGGGCAAACTGCTCGACATTGATGTGCTGGATCATGTGGTCATCGGCCAGCAGCGCTTCGTCAGCATGAAAGAGCGTGGGCTGGGGTTCTAGGCGGCTGGGAACTATTCAGTCGGCGCGCCGTAGCAAGAAATCGCGCCTGATGGGCGTTCCGCCGCGCGTTTACCTACGTAGACGCGCGGCGGAACGCCCTTGCGGCCCGAATTCATTCGGCGGCCGTGGTCGGCGCAGGATGCCTGAGAAGGTGCGGCGGCTGCAAAAGAGCCGGGCTTCTGGGGAGAAACCCGGCTTTTTGTCTTGACTCAGATCCTCAGGTTCAGCGCTTGGCTTCGGCCGAGGTGAACATCTGGCTCAATTGTTTGCGCGCGGGCTCGGTCATGCGCCCGGTTTTTGCCTGGATCTGCTTACGCAGGTAATCCTTGAGATCCTTGGCGAAAATCACCGGCACAGACGCGTCATTCAGTGTCAGCTCTGTCTTGTTTGAGACGAAAACAACCACTGGCTGCGGCTCGATTTCGAGATCAGGCTTGACCTGCTTGATCCACTGCTTCACGCGTCCCACTTCTTCCATCACTTCGCGGGCTGGATTGCCCAAGGCCTCCTGCGAGAAGGCGGTGAACAGCCGCACGATACTGAAAGGCTGTTTCCAGTTGTTCTTGGTGACAGTGATCTTGCCTTCCTGGTCACGCGTGACAAAGACAAACAGGCCGGCCGGGCAGAGCAGCACATTGGGCGCAGGCAAGTGCCAGGCAAAGAACTCATAGCGATCATCGAGGCCCTTCAGGCTGCTGGCAATCACCTCATCGGGCCGCGGTTTGCGCACAAAGCGCCGCATATAGAAAGAACCGACATTGGCGCCCACGAAGCCGAGCAGCAGGCAGGCCAGGGCCACAGGCAGCAGGGCGGTATTGCTCATGAAGGAGATGATGCTGCCTGCCAGCAGCACCACGAGCGCCACGCCGGTCGTCCATTTGCCGATCGTGGCGCGGCGTTGAATGTATTTTTGATTCGTATAGACTTGCATCTGGTGTCATGATCCTTAACGAGTGATGGACAGGCTACGCAGCGTATTTTCCAATGACGAGGCATGCGTTTTGCCCGCCCAATCCAAACGAATTCGACAGCGCCACGCGCACGGGACTAAAGCGGGCGACATTGGGAACGTAATCCAGATCGCACTGGGGATCCGGGGTCTCCAGGTTGATCGTGGGATGAATCAGGTTGTTGACCACGCTGTAGACACAAGCCATCGCTTCGATGGCGCCAGCCGCGCCAAAGGTGTGGCCGATCATGGACTTGGTCGAGCTGATCGCCAGGTCGTAGGCGTGTTCGCCAAACACCTGCTTGATGGCCCGCGTCTCTGTCGGGTCGCCGATGGGCGTCGAGGTGCCGTGGGCGTTGATATAATCAACGTCGCGCGGCTGCAGACCGGCATCGGCCAGGGCTGCGGCCATGGCCCGGGCGGCGCCGGCTCCTTCAGGCTGCGGCGCGGCGACGTGATACGCGTCCGCGCTCGCCGATTGTCCCAGCACTTCCGCATAGATGTGCGCGCCGCGTTTGAGCGCGTGCTCCAAGCGTTCCAACACCATAATGCCAGCGCCTTCGCCGATCACGAAACCGTCACGGTCTGCGTCGAAGGGGCGGCTGGCGCGCTTTGGTTCGTCGTTGCGCAGCGAAATGGCGCGCATCGCGGTGAAGCCGCTGAAGAAGGTATGGCCGATCAGCGCCTCGACGCCGCCCGCCAGCATCACATCGGCTGCGCCGCGGCGAATCATCTCCGTCGCTTCGCCGATGGCCTGTGTGCCGGCCGCGCACGCTGTGACTACGGTCGAGAGCGGGCCTTTGCAGTTGAAGGTCTGGCTGAGGTGAAAGGCAGGCATGTTGGGCAAGGTCGCTGTCACCATGTGCGGCTTCATGCGACCGGGGCCTTGCGTGATCAGCAGGCGGAAGAGATCCTCTGCGATGTCGAAACCACCCAGGCCGGTGCCCATGCAGACGCCCACGTGCGCGGCTTGCTCGTCATCCCAGTGAAGGTTAGCATCGCGCAGGGCTTCGGCGCCGGCGGCCAGCGTAATCTGCGAGCAGCGCGCCATCCGCCTGGCATCTTTCGGCGGCACCCCGGCCGCGATGGGGTCGAAGCCCTTGATTTCGGCCGCAATCTGGCATGGGTACGCGCTGGCATCGAACAGGGTCACACGACCGACGCCGGAACGGCCGGCGACCATGGCTTTCCAGGAGGATGGCGCCGTGCTGCCCAACGGCGTCAGCGCACCGAGGCCGGTGATGACGACGCGCGGGCGCACTTCAGGCTGCTCACCCAAAGAGACCAGCGCGGCTTGCAGGGTCTGGTCATCCACGGGGGGCTGATCGTGCAACTGATCGCTGGGCAAATCATCGGCCAGCAGCCGTAAGAGGGCCGCGCGCACGGGCGCGGAAAGACGGCTCACTTGTTGACGTAACGTCGAACTCATCGGTTTTCCTTCTATGACAGCACTCTAGATGGGATGTTGAGACCCGGTCTCGCGCCGAAACCGGGTCTCTCGAAACTGCATGTGCGCGCAGCAAGCCGCGTGGGGCGCCGGGTTGTCTTGCTGTCCGCGATCATTCCTCGCCCACGATGCGCGCCTGGACGCCGGCGCGAATCGTTTCCAGGGTATTGTTTTCGACCGCCTGTTTGGCCGTACGCAAGGCGCCGCGCACCGCCTTGGCATTGGACCGCCCATGACCTACGAGCAGCAGGCCATCCAAACCCAGCAACGGCGCGGCCCCGTATTCGGTGTAATCGAGCTGGCGAGCAACCTTGCGCAGGCCAGGAACTAGCAGCGCCGCAGGCAGGGCCAGCGCGGCCGCCAGTCCAAGCACCAGGCGCAGCAGAAACTCGGGCACGCTCTGCGCCGTGTAGGCAGCCAGCGCCGCCGTTGGCAGGACGCCCAGCGCCACATTGCGCAGCAGATTGGCCTGCAGTTCACGCCGCACCGACGTGAGCAGCAGCTTGACGATGCCTTCGCCGAACTTGATGATCACATTGCCTGTGAATCCGTCGGTGACGACCACATCGGCCACGCCAGCCACAATGTCTTTGCCTTCCACGTTGCCGACAAAGTTGAGGCCGCTGTCGGCTTTGAGGAGCGGCACGGTTTCCTTGACCAGTTCACTGCCCTTGCCTTCCTCTTCACCGTTGGACACAATCGCGACCCGTGGACGCTCGATATGAAACACCTGCTGCGCATACAGGCTGCCCATCACGGCAAACTGGTGCAGGTACTCCGGCTTGACTTCGGTGTTGGCGCCGATGTCGAGCAACAGGCAGAAACCGGCGCCGCTTGGAAAGAGCGTCGTCAGTGCGGGGCGCTTGATGCCCTTGATGCGACCGAGGACGAACAGCCCCGTCGCCAGCGCGCCGCCAGTGTTGCCGCAGGTCACAAAGGCATCTGCCTCGCCCCGTTTCACCATCGCCGCGCCGACAGCCATCGTCGAGTCGCGCTTGCCGCGCGCCGCCGTGGCCGGATGATCAGTCATTTCAATCACCTGGCTGGCGTGCACCACTGTCAGCGTCAGCCCATCCACCTTGTGCTTCGCCAACTCGCGCCGCGTGATGTCTTCCGGGCCAACCAGGATGATCTCGATCCCAAACTCACGTGCGGCCTGCACCGCGCCAGCGACCGTAACAGCCGGCGCATGGTCGCCGCCCATGACATCGAACGCAATTTTCACGATCTTCTCCTATAACCCGCGTGGACGGCAAAAGGTGCGACGCGGCAACTACAAAGCATAGACGGCCAGGCCCATCGCGCCTGGTCCGGCCAATGCAGCCAGCACCGGTCCGATCTCAATGACTTGCACATCTACCACATGCAGCCGTTGGCGCACATCCAGGTTGAAGCGCTCGGCTTCAGGCGCGCAGCGCGCGTTGACGACGGCCACGCGCACAGGCCGGTCGCCAAAAAGTTCTTGGGCGCGGGTCAGAATGTCCTCCAGCGAGCGCTTGCGCCCGCGCACCCGTGCGATGGGCTGAATCGTGCCGTCGTGCATGAAACGCAGAATCGGCTTCACATCAAGCAGATTGCCAATGCTGGCGCTCAAGCGCGGTACACGGCCGCTGGCTGCGAGATATTTGAGCGTTTCCGTGGTGAAGAAGGTGTGCGTATTCTCGCGCACCGTGGGCAGTTTCGCCATGATGGCGGGCAGGTCTGCGCCTTGCTGCGCCATTTCCGCGGCCACCACGATTTGCCAGCCGCTGTCCATGGAAGCGCCCTTGGCATCCCATACCGTGATCTTGCGATCGCGCACCAGTTCGACAGCCGCGGTGGCCGACGCATAGGTGCCGCTGAGCGCAGCCGAAACGGTAATGCAGAGAATATCATCGTCTGCTGGCAGCACACGGAAGGCGTCGGCGAAATGTCCAGGGGTGGGCTGGGAGGTGGTGGGCAGCTTGTCCGCGGAGAGCAGAATCCGGTAGAATTCCTCGATGGGCAGCTCGACTTTGTTACGATAACTCTTGATGCCTTGCGGCGTGGTCACGTTGACCAGGGCGGGGACCTCGACGATATTCAGACGGGCAATTAACTCGTCAGGCAATGAATTGCTGGAATCACAGACAACACGAACCATGATTGTTTCCTTCGCGGGCAAGAGTGCGAACCTGTCGCCGCGCCATGCGCTGAATTGCGCCGTTCGGTCGGGCGCATACAACTGGCCGAGCAGATTCCCGGGCGACAGCAGCGCTCAGTATACCAAAACTGGCGCGGTTGACAACTTTCTTCTTTCTGGTATAATGGAGCCATACTGTTACGCCCCTGTGGTGGAATTGGCATACACGGCAGGTTGAGGGCCTGTGCCCGGTTGGGCGTGTCCGTTCGAGTCGGACCAGGGGCATACAAAGAGTCGTCACTCATTCAGTGACGACTCTTTTTGTTGTTGGATAACGAGCATCTCCTCACAGAGAAAAAAGGAGATGACCGTTAACAGCTCGGTCATCTCCTGAAGCGTTTGACCCTGCGGAAACGGGCCGGCTTTCGGGGAAGAAGACCGGCCCATGAGCGTTGCTAAGGCAGGCGTAGCGTCTGCCCGGCGTAGATGCGGTTCGCGTCGCGAATACCGTTAGCCTGCATCAGGGCATTGACCGATGTTCCGGTGCGCGCCGCAATGCTGCTCAGGGTGTCGCCTGTCTTGACCGTATAGGCGGGCCGCGGTTCCGCGCCCAGGCCAGGCGTCACCGGCTCGCTCGGCGCCGCGGGCGGTGTGACTTTGACCACCGATCCGCTCGAACTGCCGGCTGCGCTGGCGCCGCATGGCACCTTGAGCACCTGTCCTACGAAGATCACGTTGACATTCTTGATGTGATTCAGGCTGGCGAGCGTCGCTACCGTCGTGTGATATTTCGCCGCGACCGTCGAGAGCGTGTCTCCCTTCTTAACCACATACGTGCAGGAGGCTGTGCTGCTGCCGCCGCCGCTGGCCGTGCACGGCACCATCGAAATCGCATCCAGGTCTGCGTTCAACTCACGGCCGCCGGTGGCCCACTTCTTATGCGCCATCACGAACAGCGTAATGGTGTCGGCCGGGGCGACGAACCTCACGCTGTAGGCGCTGTAACTGCCCGGCGCGGTGCGTAGATAGATGGGGTTAACCGGCACGAACTGCTTGAAATCGAGGTTGGCCCAGTTGGCATCGGCCCCGCTGTTGTAACCCCACAGAATTTCGTAGCGGTACGCATCCTCATCTGAGTTGTCCGTGCGTTCCCGCAGCATGCCAGCCACCGACATCTGGTATGTCTTGCCCTTGGTCAGTCCCTTGACCACCTGGTAGATGCCGGCGTAGCGGTCGGGGTCGGTGCCCGCCGTATGATTCAGGGTGTTGATTTCGATCAGCTGGGCGTGTTTGCCTTCGTATACGACCGGCGTCCAGGTTTCATCGTAGAAACCATAGGCCGCGCGACCGCCGTTGCTGAACGCAGTCCAGGACTTGGCGACGCCGGCGCTGCTGAAGCCGCCTTCGAAGTTGCCATTGGCCACCAGGTTGGCGCCTGAGCACGTCAATGCGGCTGTGCTGCCAGAACTCGCGCTGCCGCCGCTGCTGGACCCAGAGCCGCCGCTGCTGGACCCAGAGCCGCCGGCGCTGACGCCAAAGAGGCTGATGCCGTCCAGGTTGAAGTCCGCTTCGCGGTACGGCGTGCCCCACTTCATCCACACTCGGACGAAGACGGTGATCTTTGTCCCGGTGGCGGCCACCTTCGAGCGATACTCACTGAAGGCGCCAGGCCCCGTGCGTGCGTAGATCGTGTCCCAGGGCAGTTCGATCCAGTTTTTAACCGCGGCCCAGTTGCTGCCGCCGCTGTAATCAAAGCCAACCTGCACGCGGTAGCGCCACGGATCCGGGTCTGTATCATCCGCGCGGATCATGCCGCGGATCGAAAAATCATACGTCTTGCCTTTGCTGACAGCGGCTGTCTGATAAATGCCGGCGTAGCGGTCAGGCTCGGACGAATTCTGCTTGGTGTTGATTTCGATCAACTGAGAATGACCGCCATCCCAAACGGTCTTGCTCCACTGATCGTCATAGAAACCATAGGCGGCGCGGCCTCCGTTGGTGAAACATGACCAGCCCTTGCCGACAGCGCCGCAACCGCCGGCTGAACTAAAGCCGGCTTCGAAGTTGCCATTCTTCAGGGCGTCGGTGCTGGTGGCCGCCTGCGGGCTGGATGAAACCAGGCCAGCACTCAGTACGACAGCCAGAATCAACGCTGCACCGAGAACTCGCTGCTTGATACGCATGAGGTGAACCTCCTCCTTCTCACGTCTGTCTAGGAGCCCGAGCTGTCCCTGGAATCATGATGATCGCAACAACGATGTGGGACAACGTCTCGCGTCGTCGTTTTGGTTACGCCGTTGGTGCCGTGGCGGCCGTTTGAGCGTGGGCGCACACCAAAATGGAAGACGCTTAGACGGGGTAATCAGTTGCGCTGTTATTTAGATTGTACCACAATTGGGTATAATTGACAAAAGCGGATTTCAGAAGCTGCCGCCGCTTGACCTGGAATTGTGCGCGGGGTACAGAGTTTTATGAGGATGTCGGTACGATGGTCGCTTCAAAGTCATGGGTGCTGATGAAGGTCTCCAGATCCTGTTGGGCGCGTGCGGCATAAGCGCGGTAGCGCTGCTGTTTGTGGCGCACGGGCGGGTCGAGCGGCGGCAGCAAGCCGAAATTGGCCTTCATCGGTTGAAAGCCGTCTGCCTCACAGTGGGTGACGTACCAGCAGAGCGATCCCATGACGGTGGTGGGCGGTAGAACGAGCGGCGCTGCGCCTTGAATCAGCCGCGCGGCGTTGAGGCCGGCCAATAACCCTGTGCCGGCATTGCCCACATAGCCTTCCACGCCGGTGATCTGCCCGGCAAAGAACAGATCGGAGCGCCCCTTGAACTGCATCGTCGGCTCCAACAGCCGGGGCGCGTTGATGAACGTGTTGCGGTGCATCATGCCGTAGCGCAGGAACTCAGCTCCAGCCAGGCCGGGAATCAGCCCAAAGACGCGCTTCTGCTCGCCCCAGGTCAAATTCGTTTGGAAGCCGACCAGGTTGTAGAGGGTGCCGGCCAGGTTATCCTGGCGCAGCTGCACAACGGCCCAGGGGCGGCGTCCCGTGTGCGGGTCGGTCAGGCCGATGGGACTCATGGGGCCAAAGGCCAGCGCCTGGCTGCCGCGCCGCGCCAGAATCTCCACAGGCAGGCAGCCCTCGAAGAAATGCTCCGATTTCCACATTTCCTGCTCGAACGTGCGCAGCGTAATGGTTTGCGCGGCGGCCAGCGCCTCCACGAATTCAGCGTACTGCGTCTTGTCCAAGGGGCAGTTGATGTAGTCGCCCGCGGCCGATGCGCTGTTGCCGTAGCGCGCGCCACGGAAAGCCAGGCTCATGTCAATCGAGTCGGCCGCGACGATCGGGCTGAGCGCGTCGTAGAAGTACATGTATTCCTGCCCGATCAGGCGCGCCAGGTCGGCCGACAGGGCGTCGCTCGTCAGCGGCCCGCTGGCCACAATCGTGGGGATGTCAGTCGGGATGGTGGTCATCTCTGCGCGCACCACGGTAATGTGGGGGTGCGCGCTGACCAGCGAAGTCACCAGATCGCCGAATGCCTCGCGGCCGACAGCCAGGGAGCCGCCAGCCGGCACGGCCGTGGCTTGTGCACAGGCCAGGATCAATGACCCCAGCCGGGTCAGCTCAGCCTTCTGGATGCCCGGCGCGCGTTCGGGTTGCACGGAGCCAAGCGAGTTCGAACAGACCAATTCGGCAAAGCGATCGCTGACGTGCGCCGGCGTCTGCTTGATCGGCCGCATCTCATAGAGCGTGACACGTACGCCGCGCTGCGCAGCCTGCCATGCGGCCTCGCTGCCGGCCAATCCGGCGCCAATCACAATCAATTCAGGTTCGCGCACCTTCATCCCATCCAACTCATTGATCCGACTCACTGCGCATCGAAAACGGCGCTGACATCCGCCTGCAGACCTGGACGAAGCGCCGAAGTCAAAGTCTCCTCGCGACCGAACTTGCCGTGTTGTTGGTAGGTCTGGCCCTGTAAGACCAAGACGGTTATGCTCTTGTCCCGGGGGTCCACGATCCAATACTCTGGAATTCCAGCCTGTGCATATTCCAGCCGTTTGGTCAGCAGATCGCGCTGCGGGTCATCGCTGCTAATCACTTCGATCACCAAGTCTGCGCCGGTCCACCACATTTCCTGCCGGCGTGCGTCGGCCGCATCGGCCACGAACAGCAGATCTGGCTCGCGAATCTTGCCGGGCCAGAGACGGAGGCGCAGTGGTGCAAAGCGAATCGTGCCACCATGACGCTGCACGAACGCCAAGAATAGCGCGTAGAGATAACCGACGATGGCTTGATGTTGATCGCTCGGCATCGGGAGCACCTCCAGGCGTCCATGCGAGAATTCTACCATGCGATTGGTGTTGATCGCCAGATAGTCTGTTTCGCTCCATTGACCTTGCGCTGGGTAGAGCAGGGCAACTTCCCACGTGGGTTCCGTCCACGGGTCAGGTTGTACGGTGGTACTGCGCGCAGCTAACATGAGATGCACTCCTTGATCCTGGCATCCGTTCAAGTTTGTCGGCGAGCGTATTGGCCTGCAAACCCATTGATTCCTATTTGGTCGCGTCGTTCCCTGACCTTAATCTGGCTGCATTGTACCATAGGGTTGACTTGATGGTGAAACTCATGTCTTAGGGCTTTCGTCCCTGCCGCCTTAGCTACTTCGAAGGTTGTCCCTTTGAGCCTTGTCCTTAGATCAGCGACTTGCAGTTGCCTGCATCGTTCCAATCCTGAGATACACCTTTTGCGTGGTCACGCGTTGTATTTTCCATGAGTTCATGCTACAATTGTGTGCAGAAAGGAATTCCTCCCATGCTCTTTGGCTATCAAAACCCATCCTTCCTCTGGCCCGACAGCGACCCGCACGCCATCTTCGAGCGCACGCGCGCAGCCGCGCAGAAAGCCGAGGCGGCCGGGTTCGTCTCTTTCTGGTTGATGGATCATCTGATCCAACTGCCCATGGTGGGTGCGGCCGATGAGCCGTTCCTCGAAAGCTGGACCACCCTGGCCGCACTGGCCGCGGTGACCAACCGCATCCGCCTGGGAACGATGGTCAGCTCGATCGGCTATCGCAACCCTGCCTTGTTGGCGAAAATGGTGGCCGGCGTTGACATCATCAGCGGCGGCCGCGCCATCCTGGGCATTGGCGCCGGCTGGTTCCAAACGGAGTATCGGCAGTATGGCTATGAGTTCCCAGAGCAGCCGGCCGTGCGCATCCGCCAGCTCGATGAGGGCATTCAGTTGATCAAGGCGCTGTGGACGCAGCCTCGCGCCACGTTTGCTGGCAAGTATTTCCAGGTCAAAGAAGCCATCCTGGAGCCGAAGCCGGTGCAAAAGCCGTATCCACCGATCCTGGTAGGCGGCGGCGGCGAGCAGTTGACGCTCAAGGTGGCCGCGAAGCAGGCCAACATGGTCAACTGGTTCGGCGCGCCGGACGTCATCAAGCACAAGCTGGAGGTGCTGGCTCGTCACGGCGACGCCGTGGGCCGCGACGTGCGCGAGATTCACATCACCAAGCTCGACAGTGTCCTCATCGGCCGTCAGGAGAAGGACGTACAGCAGAAGCGCATCAAGCTGCACTTGGGCGACCGTCCCTTCCTGGCCGGCACCGTGCGCCAGGTCATTGACCAGATCGCGGCGTTCCAGGCCGTAGGCGTGCAGGAGATGATCCTCAACATCCCACGTAACGACCCGGAGACCTTCGATCTGCTGGGCAGCGAGGTCATCCCCGCGTTTTGAGGGCGCATAAGACCATCCAAACCTACCGATGAACAAGGAAAGAACCCACTATGACCACCCAGCGCTATTCTGTTACGCCGCATCCCATCGAAACCTTGCTTACTTGGGTCAAGTCGGACGAAATTGCCGTCCCCGAAATTCAGCGACCATTCGTCTGGGAAGCCACCAAAGTACGCAATCTGCTCGATTCGCTCTATCGAGGTTACCCAGTTGGTTATCTTATCGTCTGGCGCAACCCTACCATAAAACTCAAAGACGGCACGCCTTCGGCGGGTAAGCGCATTCTAATTGACGGGCAACAGCGTCTTACGGCGCTCATGGCGGCCTTGCTGGGGCGCAAAGTTATAACCAAAGATTACGAAACGGTGCGCATTCGTATTGCTTTCAATCCGCTCGAACACAAATTTGAAGTTACTAACCCGGCCATCCAAAAAAATGCCGCCTGGATTGCCGACATTGCAGAAGTGTTTGCGCCAGAGACTAGCATCACCGAAATCACAGACGTGTATTTTGAGAAAAATCCCGACTCGGATAGAAAGAAGATTTCACGGACATTGGAAAACCTGCGAAAAATCACCAACAACCACGTGGGTGTCATTGAACTGGCTGAAGACTTGGATATTGAGCAGGTTACCGAGATTTTCATTCGTGTTAACTCAGCGGGGAAAGAACTTAGCCAAGCCGACTTCGCCATGTCCAAAATCGCCGCCAACGAAACCTATGGCGGCAATCAATTGCGCAAGGCTATTGACTACTTCTGTCACTTGGCCGTCGCGCCTGAATTTTATGGACGCATCGAAGAAGGCGACCCGGTTTTCGCCGCCTCTGAGTTCTTCCCGAAAATGGCGTGGCTCAAAGATGTGGATCACATCTACGATCCATCGTATACCGACATGCTCCGCGTAGCGTTCACGTCAGAATTCGGGCGCGGGAAACTGCAAGACCTGGTCGCGTTACTTTCTGGTCGCAACTTTGAAACCAAGGAATTTCAAGAAGCCATTGCTGAACAGTCGTTCACCCGTCTCAAGAAAGGTATTCTCAACTTCATCAACAAGACTCATTTCGACCGACTGACCATGATTCTGCGTTCGGCTGGCTTCATCACCAGTTCGCTGATTGGAGGCCAGAACTCGGTCAACTTTGCTTACATTCTATATCTACGCGCCCGCGCTGAAGGGCTGCCTGCTGACGACATCGAGCATGTCGTGCGCTGCTGGTTCGTTATGTCCATGCTTACGGAACGTTATTCCGGAAACCCAGAATCGCAAATAGACCTGGATATTCGCCAAATCGAAACACAGGGGGCGTTGGCTTATGCCACAGCCGTTATTAAGGCTGAATTATCTGAAGGGTATTGGGACTCACTTCTGCCACAACAGATGGAGACTTCTTCCAGCATCAGCCCGTATTTCTTGGTCTACCAGGCTGCGCAGGTGAAACTCAACGATAAAGGCTTCCTTTCGCGCGATATTACCGTACAGGATTTGATTAAGAATCGTTCGGACGCGCATCATCTCTTCCCGCGCCAGTATCTCAAAGGCCAGGGCCTCAGTCGCGGCCAGTACAACCAGATTGCTAATTTTGCACTGGCGCAGAGCGAAATTAACATTGCCATTGGAGCCAAAGCGCCTAAAGTTTATTTCGCCGAATTATTGAGCCAATGCGATGGTGGCAAGAAGAAATATGGCGGCATTACCGACCTAGACGAATTGAAAGAGAATCTGCGCGACCACTCGATTCCCGAAGGCATCTTCAGTTCATTGGCCGATGACTACCCCCAGTTTTTAGAAGCACGTCGAAAATTGATGGCCGCTAAAATCAAGAAATACTTCAACAAGCTCTGAGTTAAGTCATGCCCAAGCCCAGCGAACACAAAACCGTCCAAGCTCGCATTCTACTGTATGCCCAAGACATCGGCTGGCGTATTGTCACTCGCGAAAAAGCTGAGTAGCCACGCGCGATGCACAGGAAAAAACGATGCAAACCGACCAACGCAAAGAGAATCCCTACGGTAATCGTCCGCTTAGTCCCTTAGAACGGTATCGGCTATATCTGGACGAGTCAGGCGATCACGTCTTTCGTGATTTTAGTCAGTTGGCGCACCGGTTTCTCTGCCTGCTGGGGTGCTGGTTCAAGACCGAGTCGTATCTGCAATTCCAGCGCGAATTGGAGAATCTCAAAGCGATCCATCTCCCTCATCATCCCGATGAGCCGGTGGTGCTGCACCGGGAAGACATGCTCAATGCCCGGGGCGCGTTCAAAGACCTGCGTGACATGGCCAAGCGTGCCGCCTTCGACGATGACTTACTTGCTTGCATCAAGAAGGCTGATTTTTGGGTGGTCGCCGTCTTGATTGACAAACAGGCTCTGCTGCAAGCCTACGGCGAAGGCGCCGCGCATCCTTATCACCTGGCGTTGGGGTTCATGTTACAGCGCTATGCGGGCTATCTCAATCATATTGGGCGCGCCGGCGATGTCATGGCAGAATCTCGTGGCAAGGTTGAAGACAGGTTATTGGCTGACTCGTATGAGCGTGTTTTCAAGCAAGGGGTATGGATGACGAACGCACAGGTGTTTCAGGCGGCGCTCACTTCAAGCCAACTCAAACTGAAATCCAAATCCGCAAATGTTGCGGGATTGCAGTTGGCAGACTTGCTGGGTCATCCTGTCAAACAATGGGCATTGAAGCGGTACAGTTTTAGCACCGACGAGTTGGCGCCGTTTGCCCAACGCCTGCTGACTGTTGTGGAGCCGAAGTTCAATCGGCATTTGTCTGACAATCGGCTGGACGGCTATGGCATTGTCATCTATCCCAAAAAATAAAAGAGCCTCTTGCGAGGCTCCTCTACGCTCGCCCCTGCGGGCGATCCAGCTCCGTTAAAACGGATTGACTCTATTATACTAGAAACAGGGACGAATTTCAAGTCCCAAACTGCTTGGGATGGAGAGCAATTTCGGCAATTACGTCATCGTGCATGAATCTTGGCAGGCGCTGATCTCAACGATGAGAGGAGAACACCATGCGAGCAACGGATATCATTGTACACAAGCGCGACGGGCATGAACTGAGCGCGGAGGAACTACAGTTTTTCATCCAGGGCTACACCCGCGGCGATATTCCCGATTACCAGGCCGCGGCGTGGGCCATGTCGGTCTACTGGCGGGGGATGACCCCGCGCGAGACGGCCTCGCTGACGCAGGCGATGGCCTTCTCCGGCCAAACGCTCGACATTCACGATGTCGCGCCGTTTGTGGTGGATAAGCACTCCTCCGGCGGCGTCGGTGACAAGACGAGCCTGGTGGTCGGCCCGCTCGTTGCCAGCCTGGGCGTACCGGTCGGCAAGATGTCCGGCCGCGGCCTGTCGTTTTCCGGCGGCACCCTGGACAAGCTGGAGTCTATTCCCGGCTGGCGCGCGGACTTGACCTTGGATGCCTTCAAGCACCAGCTCGCAACCGTGGGCATGGTCATCGCCGGGCAGACGCACGACCTGGCCCCGGCCGATGGCAAGCTGTACGCGCTGCGCGATGTGACGGGCACGGTGCCCGCGCTGCCCCTCA
Organism: Candidatus Amarolinea aalborgensis; assembly: GCF_900491745.1. Lineage (NCBI taxonomy): Bacteria > Bacillati > Chloroflexota > Caldilineae > Caldilineales > Candidatus Amarolineaceae > Candidatus Amarolinea > Candidatus Amarolinea aalborgensis. The sequence continues at coordinate 91,107 of NZ_UETR01000007.1, forward strand.
TCGCCAGCTCAATTATGTCCAAGAAAATCGCCAGCGGCGCGGATGCCATCGTGCTCGATGTCAAGACCGGCAGCGGCGCGTTCATGAAGACCCTCGCCGAGGCCGAGGCGCTTGCCGCCCTGATGGTGCAGATTGGCCGGGAACTGGGGCGCCACATGAGCGCGGTCATCAGCGACATGAGTCAGCCGCTGGGCCGCGCCGTCGGTAATACGTTGGAGGTCAAAGAGGCCATCGAGACGCTGCATGGCGTCGGGCCGGCCGATTTCACCGACCTGGTGTTGACGGTGTCCGCGGAGATGGTGCGCTTGGCGGATGTGGGGCTTGGACGAGCGCTGGGCGACGAACGCGCGCGCCTGGAAGAATCACTGCGCAGCGGCGCAGCCTGGCGCAAGTTCCGCGAGTTCATCCGCGCGCAAGGCGGCGATGTGGCGACGGTGGATGATCCGGAGCGACTGGCGCAGGCGGCCATTGTGGCGCCCTGCCTGGCGCCCGTCGCCGGCTACGTCGCGGCGATCAACACGGAAGAAGTGGGGCTGACGGTGGTTGACCTGGGCGGCGGACGCGCCAAGAAGGGCGATCCGATTGACCCGGCCGTCGGTCTGATCTTTCGCGCGCGCCTGGGCGATTGGGTGGAGGCCGGCCAGCCATTGGCCCTGGTTCATGCACAGACGCCCGCGGCGCTGACAGCCGCGCAGGCGCGCCTGACCGCAGCCATTCACATCCAGGCCGAGCCGGTAGCCGCGCCGCCGCTGGTGCACAAGATCATCCGCGGTTGAGATCAGCTTCGGCGTGCGTGGGTCATACTGCCAGTATGCTGCACGGCCTGTCTACGCGCTGGGCGGGGCCGCCGGTTCGCTGCCCACGACACGCTGGGCCAGGGCCTGATAAGCCTGGGCGCCCTGGTGTTTGACCGCGTAGTCAAGCATCGCCTGGTTGGCGACGGTCGCTTCAGGAAAGCGAATGCTCTTTTGAATGACGATATCGAAGACCTGGTCGCCAAACACGGCGCGCATTTCTTCCACCACCTCACGGGCGTGAATCGTGCCTGTCGAATACATGGTGGGCAGAATGCCGAGGATGCGTAATTCGGGGTTTAGGCGCGCCCTGATCTTGTCAATCGTGCTGAGCAGAAGCCGAATGCCGCGCATGGCAAAGTATTCGCATTGCAGGGGGATCAACACTTCTTGACTTGCACACAGTGAGTTGGCCGTGAGCAAACCCAGGCTGGGCGGGCAGTCAATCAGGATGAAATCGTACCATGCCCCCAGTGGTTCCAGAATGTGGCGCAGAATCAATTCACGGCGGATTTCCGCAATCAGCTCAATCTCTGCGGACGACAGATCAATGTTGGCCGGTATCAGGTCAATGTAAGCCTGATAGGGGCGGATGACCCGACTGATTGGCATCTCAGGCGTCAAGAGGGCATTGTAGATCGTCAGGTCCAGGCTTTCCGGCTCCAGGCCCAGCCCGGCCGCCAGGGAACCCTGTGGATCCATATCCACCAACAGCACCTTCTTCTTCATGCGCGCCAGCGCGACGCCCAGGTTGATGACGGTGGTCGTTTTGCCGACCCCACCTTTTTGGTTGGCGACTGCGATCGTTCGAGCCATGTGATTCTCCTCAGTCTGCGCGTGGATTGGATGGTGTTCCATTCACGGGGGGAGTCAGGGGCGGCAGTTGAGCAACGATATCAGCCAGTTGGGCATAATCGGCGGCGCCCCGGCTGCGCGGCGCGTACTCGAAGATCGTCTTGCCTTTGCCAGGCGCTTCCGACAGCGATGTGTCAATGCGAATGGGAAAGGTGACCTTGTCGCCAAAATCGGCCTTGAGCGACGATAGAACTTCGGCGCTGACGCGGCGGCGAGCGTCGAAGAAGGTGGGAATGATCAGGCGAATGGCGGCGCCGCGCCCAAGCAGGCGGCTGATGGAGCGCAGGTAGGCCATGAACTGGCGCGCGCCGGCCAGGGCCAACATTTCCATGGAGACGGGGATATACACTTCTTCCACATAGGCCACCGCGTTGATAGTCAACAGCGAGGCTGACGGCGCGCAGTCCAAGATTTGATAGTCATAGTTGACCAGATCGCTGAACAGCTCTGTGAAAATTTCCTCGCGCGCCACTTCAAGCACCATGCGCTGCTGCGCTTTGAACAGGCCGAGATCGCTCGGAATCAGATCAAGGTTGGGGCGCGCGGGCAGCACACATTCGGCGGCCGTCGCCTTGCGCATGAGCACATCTACCAACGATTTCTTAACTTGAGTGACGCCCAAGGCCAGAGAGACATTGGCCTGTGTATCAGTGTCAATCAGCAGCACGCGCTGCCCGCGCTGCGCCAGGGCGGCGCCCAAATTGACGCAGGTGGTTGTCTTGCCGATACCGCCCTTGAGTCCCAGAATGGCAATTTTGCGCATACGATTTCCTGTAGACAGGGTCGAGTGGTTGCGTCAGGCTGTGCGGTCCTGCGCGCTGTTGATCCTTCACGGCGCCTAAGCGAAGCGTACACGCGCCTGCGGCGGCAGAATGAGTGCCGCCGCAGGCGCAGCAACGCCCGGCTGACCGCAGTTGCGTACGGCCCAGGCTGCGCGGCTTACGCTGCGGGCGCGACCTCGCGGTAGACCGCCATGGTGGATTCGGCGATCACATCCCAGGAATAGATTTCTTGCACCATGCGGTACGCATAGTCAGCCCGCAGGCGAGCCGTTTCTGGCTCGCGCAGCACTTTGCTGATGCCCCAAGCCAGCGAGCCGGGGTCGTCAGGAAAGACCGTAATCGCCGTCTTGTCATGCGCCACCACTTCCGCCAGTCCGCCCACGCTCGCCACCACCAGGGGAGTGCGCGCGGCCATTGCCTCCAGCGCGACAAGGCCAAACGGCTCGTAGAGCGATGGAAAGACGGCTACGTCGGCCATGCAGAACATGCGCACGGCCTCCTCGTCGGTCACGAAACCAGGAAACATCACCTTGTCGCCGATATGCAGGGCCGCGGCGCGCTGCTTCAACTGTTCGAGCAGCGGCCCGCGTCCAGCAATGACGAAACGCGCCTGCGGGAAGGCATTGAGGACGAACGGAATTGCTTCAACCAGGACCGATGCGCCCTTTTCGTGCACCAAGCGGCCAATGTGAAAGACAATGTGTTCGTCAGGCTGCGCATACCTTTGCCGCTCCACGGTATTGTCTCGGCCGCGCTGCTCATCGAAGGCCGCCGTGTTGACGCCATTCGGGATGACGCGAATCTTATCAGGATTCACGTCAAAAAACGACTGCACTTCATGGCGCATGTAGTCGCTGACCGTGATGATGCGAGTCGCCGTATGCGCCAGTTCGATTTCGGCGTCGTGGATTTTCTGCGACAGGGCATTGGGCAACCAGCCGCGGTTGCGACCACGCTCCGTGGCATGGAAGGTAACGACGAGCGGCGCCCCATGCGCCCGATGCACGGCCGTGGCCACAAAACCCACCAACCAGTCGTGCGCATGGATCAGATCGAATCCGCCGACCTCCTGCCACAGCGTTTCGATGTATTGCTCCATGACCCTGTTGACCTGTTGGGCGCCGCCAAAAATATCGCCGGAATCAGGCAGGGGCGCCTCCACGCGATGCACAGTCAGGTTGCCTAACGCGTGGTAAGGGTCCCCGCCGCGATGCCGTGGCGTAACCAGGTGCACAATCAAGCCAGGATGTTGACATAAGGCGGGCAGCAGGTCTGAGACATGCCGACCCAGGCCGCCTTGCAGATTCGGTAGATATTCCCATGAAATCATCAGTAGACGCATGAGTGATTTCTCCTCTACGGGCACTCATCTTTGAGCTTGCTCACGCGACTGCCTGGGGTTCAGCGGAAAACCGTGCGGTTTTCTACGCGGTACAACCGGGCGGGAGCTTCTTCCCAGGATCGCTGGGCATTGAATCGAATCTTTCCTGACACGCCTTGTCGTTCGACCTTACGTAAGGTCGCCAGGACAGTGACGCGCTGCGGCTGCTCGCTGTCCTCGATCGCAGTGAGCAGCGTCATGGTCGCATCGTACGCCAAAGCGGCGTATGCGCCGGGGGCGGCGCCTGTTGCGGCTTGATAGGCCTGGCAAAAATCACCTGCCTGCCCAGCACAATCAGGTAACTGCAGCGATGTCGTCCAGGTCAGGCCGTTGGCAGCATCGCCCGCGCGGGCCGTCACTACGGATTCTGCCACGGACGGCCCTGCAAAACAGAGTGTAATAGTACGCACACAAGGAGAAATTGTCAACTGGCGGGCTACGGCTTCAGCATCGCCCGTCAAGACGATCACCTGCGCGCCCGCGGAACCTGCTGCTGGCAGTAAGGCGATCAGGCGCGTGGCCCAAGCCGCGGTTGCGCCTCTGATTTCCACATCGGCGCCAGGTGGCACGGCAGTCAGCAGCGCCTGCGCCAGCGCGTCATCCCCCGCGAACAAGCGATAGGCGTTTGGCGCCAGCGCCAGGTCTGCGTCCGGCAAGGCCGCGGGAATGATGGCCGCCAGACCGGCGCTTTGCAGGGCCGGCGCTGCGGCTTGCGCGGTTTCCGTCTGCCACGGACCGATGATGGCAACAACCCCTGGATCAGCAGCCAGCGCGGCCACCTGACGCGCGGCCGTTGCGGGCACGCCATCGTCATTCAGCGCGACCAGCTCGATGCCGTAGCCGGCTGCGCCGCCGGCCGCATTACGCTGCAGCAGGGCCAGCTTGACCGCGGCCAACACCTCGTATCCCAGCGAGCGATGGACGCCTTCGAACGGCGCGATCAGACCGATTTTCAGTGTCGGACGCGTGGCGGTGCAGCTCGTGAGCAGCGTCACGCATGCGATCGTCACGAGCCAGCCAGCAAAGCGAAATCGGAGCCAGTGCGCAAGGGAGGAGTTCATGGGCATGTTACGGGTTCGGCAATGACAAGGCGGGCGGTCGTCGCATGACCGTCCGCCCTGAAGACTACTTGCGATTTTCGTAGGCTTTGACATTGGCGGCGTGTTGTTCAGCGGTGACTGCAAACACGTGCCCGCCATCGCCCGTGGCCACGAAGTAGAGATATTCCGTCGTCGCCGGGGCGATGACCGCTTCGATCGCCGTGATTCCTGGGCTACAAATCGGCCCAGGCGGCAAGCCGGTGTAGAGATAGGTGTTATAGGGCGACTGAACGGTCTGGTACTCCTCCAGCAGCACGGGCGACTTCCACCACTGGCCCGTCGCCGGCTGGTAGCCCATGGCATACTGAACGGTGGGATCAGCGTTCAGCAGCATGCCCTTGGCGACGCGGTTGAGATACACGCTCGCCACGATCGGCCTCTCGTCGAGGCGCGGGGTCTCGCGTTCCACGATTGCGGCTACGGTCAGCAGTTGATGGAGCGACAGGCCGCGTGTTTGCGCCTGGGCGATCATTTCCGGCGTGACCTTGTCCGCGAAATTGTCGAGCATGCGCCCGATCAAGTCTGCCGGCTTGGCGTTTGCTGGCAAGCGGTACGTGTCGGGAAACAGATAGCCTTCGAGGGACGCGCCGGGCGGGCGGTTTGCCAGGAAAGGATATGTCTTCGTCAAGCCAATCAGTTTCAGGTCGGTGGTGCGCACCGCGGCCAGGAATGCAGATCCATCCATGATCTTCTGCTCAGTCAGCAGATCCGCAATCTCTTCGGCCCGCAAGCCTTCGGGAATGGTGACGCTGACTTCGATGAAGCGCGCTTTTTGCAACGCCGCGGCAATTTCAGGCATCGTCATGGAGGGTGAGAGCAAGAAATCGCCAGCTTCCAGACTCAGATCAATGCGGTTGTAACGCATGTAGAGTCGAAACAGGGCCTCATCAGTGATGAAACCGGCCTGCAGCAGCCGGTCAGCCACCACGGTGGCCGGCTCGCCAAGGTTGACTGTAAATGGCACCAGGGCGGTGGCCTTGGGGTTGGCGGGCCGTTCCACATCGGCCTGGCGCATGCGCAGGTAGAAGCCGATGAACGTGTTTTCCAGGTTGTCAAGGCTGAGGGCCTGGCTCAGGCCTTGCTCGTCAGCCTGAATGAACTGCGCATTGGCGGTCGCTACCTCGGCGTGCAATTGGCTGCGCAGGTGGGTCAGGATCGTCTGGCCGATGAACACAAGCGCAATGACAACGCCGGCAAAGCCCAGCAGACGTACGATGTTGCTGACGTTGAGCGCCCGACGCAGTTGATAGCGCCAGTCTCCGCGGCGATGAGCCTGCAATTCGGCCAATTGACGTTGACGCCGCATGAGCTGCTGACGTTGTAGATTATCTTGATTCGGCATGATTCAAATAGCTCTGTAATATGATGGCCGCGGCCACGGCATCTACGCCTGGCGCGTCTCGCCGGCGGCGTCCCATGGCGCGCAGGCGCTCTTCCGCTTCGAAGGTCGAGAGACGCTCGTCCCAAAGCATCACCGGCACGGGTACCACGGCGGCCAGGCGCTGCGCGTAGCGTTCGGTCTGTTGAGCCTGTGGTCCCACCGTGCCGTCATCGTTGAGCGGATAGCCCACCAGGAGCCCTACGGCCCGTTGTTCTGCGAGCAGGCGTATGACGCGCGCTTGATCTTCCGCGCGCGCGCCGCGTTCAAAAACGGTCAGCGGGCGGGTCAGCATCCCCCGCTCATCGCACACCGCCACGCCCACGCGGCGGTCGCCCACATCCAGGGCCAGCACGCGGCCGACCGGTAAGGCTTGCGCCAGGATGGCGCGGGGCGCTTCGTCTGTTGCCATGACATTTCCTTCAGTTGCCCGGCTCGATTGCACGATGATCCCATCAGTTGCTGGCCAGGGCATGGGCATAGTCCACCTGGACATGCACGCGGAAGGGGATCGCCGGCAAATGCCCGAGCCAGTTTGGCTCCACGGTGATGCGCGGCGCTTCTTCCAACTTCCACTCGCGCATCAGCAGTTCGGTGGCGGCCGCGGGCGTCAACCCGGCCACGGCGGCGCGAATGCGCGCCTGATCGAGATCTCCCACCACCACGCCCGAAGCCGTCACGTTGAACGTCACGACCTTGAGGGTGTTTTCCTCCAGGACAGTGAAATTGCTCGTGTTGTACTGAACCGAGTTTGCCAGCAGGTGGCTGCCGGGCGTCATTTGCCCTTGCAGGGCGCGCAGGGCCAACGTCTTGCCGCCCTGATCGTTCACGGCAATGGCGCGAGCCAGGATGCGCATGGTGACACCCAGGGTATCCCTGGCTTCGTCTGTAAACGAGTCGAAAACCAGAGACATGACGAAAGTCTCAACGGATTCGGGCGGCACAAATTCGCCCTCTTTCAACTCCTCGCTCAAGCGCTGGTAGGCTTTCTGTTCCAACTGCTGCTGCAAGGTCACACGCAAGCGCTCTTTGTCAGCCGCAGTCACGGTGCCGCCCTGGCGCACGGTGCCGCCGCCCAGGCCGCGCTGGTTGATGACCCGCAAGCTAACGCCCAGACCACCATCAATACGGCTGATCGCGCCCGCGGCGACGTTGCCGGACGGGCCGGGGTCCACGGCTTGCACCGCGACCGTGGCTTGCGCGCCCACAGCCCCGCCGACGGTCACATCGGACAGGGTCTTGAAACGGACGTTGCTGCCCGAGGAGGTGCGCACGATGGTGCCCGCTGGTACGACGACCGACTGGCTGCGCAGGTTGACGAACGTGACGCTGCCCGATGCTGCCTGGTCTGGCACATCGCGCTTCCCCGTCGTGGGCGCCTTGCGCGACTCTTCCACGAGAACCTCGATCCGTCGCGCTGGCACCAGGTTGTTCGTGAAGTCCACTTGTTCCGTAGCCGCACTGGCGCGCACGTTAATGCTGGCGATGACCGACTGCCGCGAGGGGATGACGGTTACCGTGCCAACTGGGATCGTCAGGAGCACCGCGCCGATCACGGCGACGCCCAGGATGCCGATAAAAAGGAACATGCCTGCTGCGCGCAGCCAGGGGGCGCCGTCGCGGCGCGCGCTGATCGCCAGGATTTGGCGGTTGCGCGCGCGCGCCGCGCTCCGCTGCTGACGCCAGGTGAGCCAACGCTTGGCTGCGCGCGCCGGCGGCATGGCCGACTGATCACGTGCGGGCGCGGCCAGGCGCAAGGGCGGCTGGGGCCATGTTTCGGCCGCAGCCGCCTGTTCCAACCGCGGAAACACGGGCAGCCCACACGCACGGCCTGCGTCTTGTGTGGGCAGATGACGCGTCACCAACGCTAATTCGACGCCCTGACGTTGTCCCTGGCGCATGAGCAGGTCGAGGCGCACGGAATTCGCCAGTTGATGCGCGCCGTCCGCCACGACCAAAGCGACACGTCCGCCATGGATGGCCTCCAGTCGCTGCTGCAGCGTCGCGATTTTGTCGTCAGGGAGAACTGAAATCGTCTCGATCATGCTTATGGATTCGCTCAACTCAACTTTGTCTTGACCCAGGGCAGCACCAAGGCCAGCGCGTCCGGCAGCTTGCTGGCATCCTTGCCGCCGGCCTGCGCCAGGGTGGGACGCCCACCGCCGCCGCCGCCGATCACCGGCGCAATGGCGCGGATGATTTGTGCAGCATCTACGCCGCGCGCAGCCAGATCAGCCGTCACGGCCGCGAGCAGGTTCGGGCGACCGCTCAACGTCGCGCCCAGTACAACGACCGACGGGCCGAGGCGGTCGCGCAGCCAATCGCTCATCTGGCGCAGGGTGTCTATGTCGGACACCGCGACTTGCGCGGCCACGACGGCCGCGCCGTTGACGGCGGTTGCTTGGGTGAGAATCTGCTCGATATCGCGCCTGGCGATCTGTTGGCGCAGGCGCGCAACTTCACGCTGCAAATCTTGCACGGTTTGCTGCACATCGGCCGCTTTGGTTTCCACGGCTTCTTCGTTGGCGCCCAAGATGCCGGCTGTGTGACGCAAGGCCATCATACGCTGCTGTGCATACTTCTGGCTGCCGCGGCCCGTCAGCGCCTCGATGCGCCGAATGCCTGAGCCAATGCTGGCTTCACTGACAATGGTGAACAGCCCGATGATGCCAGTCTCCGGCAGGTGCGTGCCGCCGCACAGCTCCTTGCTGACGGCCGTGTCCGGCGTTTGCCCGATGCGAATCATGCGCACCTCGTCGCCGTACTTTTCACCAAACAGCGCCATCGCGCCTGCACTAACAGCCTCCTTGTAGGTAGTCACCGTGGCCGTCACCGGGTAATTGGTCAGGATGGCATCGTTGACGCCCTGCTCGATGCGCAGGCGCTCGTCCTCACTCAACGCGGCGTTGTGCGTAAAGTCAAAGCGCAGACGATCCGGCGCGACCAGGGAGCCGGCCTGGTGGACATGCGTGCCCAACACCTGACGCAGCTGCGCGTGCAGGAGATGGGTCGCCGTGTGATTGCGCATGATATCCAGCCGTCGTTCTTCATCAATGCTGACCAGCGCGCGCACGCCCACGTTGACCGCGCCCACCAGCACTTGCCCAACATGCACAGTCAGCCCAGGCACTGGACGGCGCACGTCGTTGACCTGCACCTGCCACGCACCGTCATCTGCGCTGATCCAACCGGTGTCGCTGACCTGGCCGCCCTGCTCGACGTAGAACGGGGTGGCCGGCGCAACGACCTCAACGTTCTCCCCGGCTTGCGCGCTGTTCACCGCCTGGCCGTTGACAAACAAGCCGGCCACATACGTTGGCACGCGCGTCGTTTCATAGTAAAGATGCTCCACGCCCTGGCTGTCTAAGACGGCTTCTTCGCGCAGGTGTTCCAGCAGATCAACGTAGCCCTGCAGCGCGGCATTATCGGCCGCGACGAAGCGCGTTGCGCTGCGTGCGCGTTCCTTTTGGTCACGCATGGCCTGCTGGAAACCGCGCTCGTCCACACTGAAACCGGCATCGTTGGCCGCGTCGCGCGTCAGGTCCAGCGGAAAGCCGAAGGTGTCATACAACTTGAAGGCTTCGTCTCCGGGCACCAGGCGGCTGGCTGCCACGTCGGGGCGGGTCATGATCTCTTGCAGCAGTTCCTCGCCGGTAACTAACGTGCGGCGGAAGCGCTCTTCCTCCAGGCGCACCACGCGCAGGATGAAATCGCGCCGATCCAGCAGCTCGCGGTAATGCGGCCCCATCGTCTGGATGACCACATCCACGGTGTCGGCCAGGAAAGGCTGCTGAAAGCCGAGCTTCACCCCAAAGCGCGCCGCGCGGCGCAGGAGCATGCGCAGAACGTAGCTGCGCCCCGCGTTGCCGGGCAGCACGCCGTCGCCGACCAGGAACGCAATTGCGCGGCTGTGGTCGGCAATCACGCGGTAGCTGACGTATTTCTGCGCGCGTTCCTCCGCGCTGTGATGCAGCGCCGCTTGCACCTGATCGAAAATCGGCTGGAAGAGATCGGTGTCATAGGTATTTTGCTTGCCCTGCAGCACCAGGCACAACCGCTCGAAACCCATGCCGGTGTCAACGCTCGGCCGCGGCAGCGGCGTCAACGCGCCCTGGCTGTCGCGATTGTACTGCATGAAGACCAGGTTCCAGATTTCGATGTAATCATCGTCTACGTTGACGCCCGCGGCCGTCTGCTGCGTCAGGTCACCCAGGTAGTAGTGAATCTCAGAGCAGGGTCCGCACGGCCCGGTGTCGCCCATGGACCAGAAATTGTCTTTCTCGTCGAAGCGCAGCACGCGGTCGGGCGCCGCGCCGGTCTCCACCCACAACCGCGCCGCCTCGTCGTCCGTGCGATAAACGGTGAACCAGAGGCGGTTGATGTCCAGACCCAGTTCCGTGACCAGGAAGCGCCAGGCAAAGGCGATCGCCTCTTTCTTGAAGTAATCGCCAAAGGAAAAATTGCCGAGCATTTCAAAGAATGTGTGGTGACGCGGCGATGGGCCGACATTTTCCAGGTCGTTGTGTTTGCCGGAGACGCGCATGACTTTCTGCGCGGTCACCGCGCGGCGGTAGGGCCGCTTCTCCGTGCCGAGAAAGGTGTCTTTGAACTGCACCATGCCGGCATTGGTGAAGAGCAGCGTGGGGTCGCCCACCGGCACCAGCGACGAACTAGGCACCAGGGTATGGTCGTTTGCCACAAAGAAATCAATGAATTTTTGCCTGATCTCGAAACTCGTCAACATCGTCAGCCCTCCATTCCAGCAAATCCAACAAAAAAGCTCGCCCTGACAAGGACGAGCGCAATGACCCGTGGTACCACCTTTGTTGAGCGCCAGCGCGCTCCGCTTCACGCCCTGGTAACGGTGGGATGCCGGCGACCCATACTCACGGCCCAAGCGCCGCTTTTACGGTCGCGTCTCAGGAGGGGCTGGCAGTTCAGGATAACACCGGTCTTGCACCATCACCGGCTCGCTGTGGTCAGGGCCTGCCCTGCGCGTCTCCGTCACAGACATTGAATTATCGTGCATGATTGTAACATCACCGGCGAGGGTTGTCAAAAACAACCACTTTCAGCCCTTGTCATGCTCTGCGCACTGGCTGTCGTGTTGTCTTCCTCATGATCGCCGCATGGCTTCTTAACAAGTTCTAAAAATCTTCCTGCTATGATCGCTGCATGACGTAGAATACTACGCATGAAACAAGAAGGGAATCAATCATGTCACGTTTCTGGATTTTGACCGCCATGGCGGCGCTGCTGGCGCTCTCCCTGGTTGGCTGCGGATCAAGCGCAACCAACGCGCCCGCATCTGTGATCGTCACGAATACGCCGGCTGCTGCGAGCCAGGCTACGCCGACCGCCGCAAGCCAGGCTACCCCAGCCGCTGCGAGCCAGGCTACGCCGACCACGCCCGCCGCCGAGGCCGCGGCCGCCAAACTCAATCTCAATACCGCGTCGAGCGACGAACTCCTGGCGGGCGTGCCTGGTGCGGGCAGCCGCATGGTGCGCGAGTTCCTGGAATACCGGCCCTATGCCAGCATCCTACAGTTCAGGCAGGAACTGGGCAAATACATCAGCGCCGAGCAGATTGCCGCCTATGAACAGTACGTCTACGTTCCGATTGCGGTCAACACGGCGGATGCGGCGACCTTGCAGCAGATTCCGGGGTTGGATGCTGCCGCGGCGGCTGCGCTGATTGCGGCCCGGCCCTACGCCTCCCACGCGGACTTCCTGGCCAAACTGGCCGGCTATGTCTCTGAGACACAACTGGCTGCGGCCAGCGCCTATCTGAGCGCCCCATGAGCGCTGACGCTGTTCTGGCCCGCCTGCGCCGCTTTCTGCTACTGCTCTCCGGCCTGCTGCTGGCGGCCACGGTGGTGGAATTGATCTTCATCGGTCATACCGATGGGATTCAACTGCTGCCGTTTGGCCTGTGCGCGCTTGGTTTGATTGCCGTTGTCTTGGCCTGGCGACGACCGGAGAGGCGAGTGCTGATGGCGTTGCGCGTCTGCATGGCGCCGGTAGCCCTCGGCAGTCTGATTGGCGTCTATGAGCACATCGCAGGTAACATCGGCCTGCTGTTGGAGGTCACGCCGAACGCGACCACGGGCAAGATCATCACCAAAGCCTTAGGCGGCGCCAACCCCCTCCTGGCGCCCGGCATGTTGGCGCTCGCGGCGGTGCTGGCCGTGGCTGCCACCTACTACCACCCATCGCTGGCCGATGCAAAGGGCGCCAGCGTGCGGAAATAGCGAACGAATGATGCACGAGCCGCCGCCTGGTTTGTCGCCAGCGGCGGTTCGGGCGATAATGCAAGCACTATGCCACAAACGATTTTATTGGTTGATGATGAAGCCCGGTTGCGCGCCATGCTGCGCGTTTACCTGGAGCAGGAAGGCTACCGCGTGGTCGAAGCTGGTCATGGCCGCGATGCGCTGTACGTCGCGCGCCACGAAAAACCCGATCTGATTATCCTCGACTTGATGATGCCAGAGATGGGCGGCTACGAGTTCATGCGGGTCTTTGCCAAAGAGGCGAACACGCCCGTCATCATGCTCACGGCCAAGGTGGAGGACACGGACAAGATCCTGGGCCTGGAGTTGGGCGCGGATGATTATGTGACCAAACCGTTCAATGTGCGCGAGTTGATCGCGCGCGTGCACGCGGTGCTGCGACGGCTGCAAAAATCACAGGCCGAGCCGGACATCCTGCGGGTGGCTGATGTCACCCTCGATCGCACCGCCTGCACCGTCAAAGTGGGCGAGCGTTACGTTGATCTGACTCCATCGGAGTTTGGGCTGTTGGCCGCGCTGATGGCCGCGCCTGGCAGGGTCTTCTCGCGACTGGATTTGCTCGACCTGGTCTCAGGCGATGCGTACGAAGGTTACGAACGCACGATTGATGTGCACGTGCGCAACCTGCGCACCAAAATCGAACCGGACCCCCGCCGTCCCAGATACGTGGAAACGGTATACGGCATGGGCTATCGTTTTGCACCCGAACGCCCGCCCGGTTCGGCTGAAAATCAGCCGTAGCGCGGCGCTACTCGCACAGGATTCGGACTGCTGATGCGCTCACTCACCTGGAAGCTCACACTGGCTTTTCTCCTCGTTGGCCTGATCGGCGTTCTGCTGGTCGCACTGCTGGTCTCTCAACGCACGCGCTCGGAGTTCGACCGTTTTCTGTCCACGCGTGATCGCACCGTCCTTGTCAACGCGCTGGCCGATTACTACGCCGGGCACAATTCCTGGGATGGCGTGGGTTCTATGTTGGCTGCGTCGCCGCCGCTCTCACTCTACATGCGCGGCGTTGCTCTGCTTGACGCTCATGGTGTTGTTGTGCTCGCCAACCAGGGGTATGAGGAAGGGGAGCGCGTGCCTGGCAGTCAACTGGGTGCCGCCGCCCCGATCACTGTGAACGGTAAGATAGTCGGCCTGGCGCTGTTTGGCGCATCCAGCGATGAATCAGAACGGCCGAATCCTGTCTTTTCACCGGAGGCCGACTTTTTGCAGCGGATTGCAGGAGCCACCATGGCCAGCGCCGGCGTGGCCGCGCTGATGGCGCTGCTCTTGGGCGGCCTCCTGGCGCGCACGCTGACGCAGCCGCTGCGTGAGCTGACCGCGGCCACGAAGGCAATGGCCGGCGGGCAGTTCGAACAGCGCGTCCGTGTGCGCTCGCAAGATGAAATTGGCGCGCTGGCGGCCTCGTTCAATCAGATGAGCGCCGATCTCCAGCAAGCCAGTCAGGCGCGCAAACAGATGACGGCTGACCTGGCGCATGATCTGCGCACGCCGCTGACCGTCTTGCGCGGCTATACCGAGGGCTTGCAGGATGGGCGTTTGCAGGGTTCGGCCAATCTTTACGGCATCATGCATGGTGAAGTGGTCCACCTGCAGCGCCTGGTGGAAGATCTGCGCACGCTCTCGTTGACCGACAGTGGCGAACTACCGCTCAACCGCCGCGCGGTGGATCCCCGCGCCCTGCTTGAGCGCACCGGTCTGGCCTACATCGTACAGGCCGCACAGCAAGGCATCGCCCTGCGCGTCGAAGCGCCTGAGTCGCTGCCTTCGATCCATGTAGATACTGATCGCATGACGCAGGTGCTCAACAACCTGGTCTCGAACGCCCTGCGCCACACGCAGCACGGGGAAATCGTCCTGTCCGCCAAAGCGGTGGGCGCGGCGGTGCAGATGATGGTCAGCGATACCGGCATTGGCATCGAAGCCGCAGACCTGCCCCTCATTTTTGACCGTTTCTACAGCACCGACAGAGCGCGCCAGCGCAACGACAGCGACGCCACGGGGCTGGGCCTGGCGATTGCCAAGGCGATTGTCGAAGCGCATGGCGGCAGTCTGACTGTGGCCTCAAGCCCCGGCCAGGGCACCACGTTCACCATGACCATCGCCGCGGCAAGCGCCTGATCGGCGCAAACTGGAATTCAAGAGGAAACGTTTCGTCTGCAAGACAGCCGCCGGGGTTTTAACGTGCGGCCGCGCGGGCTGTTCGCCTGACCACGGCCGCGAGCTGGCTGAACACGGTCATGATGCCAACGGCGATCAGCAGTTTGGCGGCCACAGCCGACGGCAGGTAGTAACGCGGCCAGTTCAAGCGCACAAAAAAGAGGATGAAGAGGTAATTGACGCCCAAGAAGACGAGCGGCGCCGCGATAGGCGCTGTCTTCTGTTGCTGCCAGGCTTTGAGCACGCGCCCGGTCGCCGCTGCACAGCCAACGATCAAGAAAACCCAGTCGAAAGGGAACGCGGCCAAATCCACGAAGAGCGAACGGTGAATGGCCAGCAGCCGCGGCTGCGTCCAATTGCCGATCGGGAGCTGAGTCTGCATGAAGTCGCGCCAGCGCACAAACATCTGCGGGAATTCAATCAGGTGCGCCAGGTTGCCCACCTGGGGATAAGACCGCGAGATTGGCCCAGCGGCCAGCTGTCTAGTCGCGGCTGCGGTCAGCAACGCGCGGGTCTCGGCCAGCAGCGCCGTGGCGTTGAACTGCTGCCAATTGGGCCAGAAAAATGGATTCAGCAGATAGACAGTGATGACGGCCACGACCGTGAAGAGTGCGGCATAACGCAGCGCGGCGCGCCCGCTGATGCGGCCCTGGGCAAAAATGTAGGCCAGCAGCGCCAGGAAAACCAGTCCACCGACGATGATCCCGGTCACTTTGACAGCCGCGGCCAGGCCTGCGCACAGCCCGGCCAATGCGCTGGCCGCGAGATAGGCGCGCCGGCTTGAGCGTTTCACCAGCAGACCGGATGCAAGGCAGCCAGCCAGTAAGAAACTGACGTAGTGAACATCGGTCATCGCGCGAGTGGCTTGCGTCACAAACCCGCTGGTGGACAGGAGGAGCGCAACCGCCAGCAGGCCCGCGGCTCCATTCACCCACCAGTATCCCAGGCAAAACAAGAGCAAGCAGCACAAGACGCCGAACGCGGCGCAGGCCAGGCGGGCCACGCGCAGCACATCGGCTGGCGGCACTCGTCCTTCGGCCTGGTTTTGTTCCAGCGAATGGTCGAAATTGTAGAAGCGCAGGAATTCGGCGCCGCCGCGCGCGGTTTCGTAATAGACTTTGAGCGGAGCGCCGATCAACCACTTCCCGAGCGGCATGTTCAGCCCGCCCCAGGGGCCGCAGGCCTGGCATTGCCACTTCTCCCACGTCAAATCTCGCGCCAGCACCAGGTCCGTGTAATAAGCGCCTGAGGAGATCCAACCGGTCTCATCGCCGTCGAACGGCGTCCGCGGCGTCTGGCGGTAGAGGACAATCGTCGCCAGAATCGTTACGGCCAGTAGGCCTGCGCAGAACGTAACATAACGGTGATGCAGCCATGATGGCACGGTCAAGATTCACTCCAGCAACGAATAGACTGTAGTTCACTTTTGTCCCTTGCCGCTTGTCGGTATAGGACGAACCAGCGCGGAGCTGTCACACAGAGCATCTTGACATCACGGCCTTAACAGTCGAGCAAACCCAGCTTGCTCAAAATGATGGTCGGTGGTTAGAGCTTCGACGATGCCTCGCTGTTGCATAACAACGAAACTTGCACAATCCACGAGGCTCCATTCCTTGTCCGGTCGCTGCTTCAGCAGTTGCCAGGCAGTTCTGTCCAGAATGGGGTCGACATGAATAACTTCGAAGTAGGGAGAAGTCCGTATCCCATCAACCACCGCAATGATCCGCGTTCGGGGAAGTCGCAGCGGACTCGTCAGGAGGGCAACGAGTTCGATCATCACGTAGTTGGTCGTGACCATCTTGAATCCCCGCTGGCGAATGTCGCGATACACTCTGGCCGCAGTTTCGAATTGTGGCTGAGTCTTGTCCACAAGATTGGCCCACCCGGACGTGTCGGCAAAAACCTCAGGAGTTGGCACGGTCTTGCCCTTCGGAGTCGCGCAGTTCTACCAGCAGCGCCTTGCCGATGTATTCATCGTGGTGATCTGCCCAATCAGGGAAATCGCTGCTAAAGGCGCCGATGAATGGCTCAAACGGATCATCTGAGAGACTCTGTGTGGCGGTTACCAACCACTGCACCGCCACAATTTCGGGGCGTTGGCTTTGTTGTTTGGCGGTCTTGGTGAGGGTTTCGTACAACTGCTCGGGCAGTTCCAGCAACAGTGTGTGGGTCATTGTTCACACCTCCTATTTCCGTTTCATATCTAGCGCGATTATAGGGCAACTGCCTTGCCAGGTCAATTGTTTGCGTAAGCGAACCCTGATGAAGTTCAATGGGTGGCTGCACATTGGGCACCTTGACCGCGGCGCCGGGGCATTTGAGGTCTTTACATCGGGCGCCGGATTTCTAGCAGAAACCCCGGCGCCTGGCTGTTTAGTGTCCGAGCAAGGCCACGCTTTCCTCGCGAGGATGGTAGTTCAGCGCGGCGAAGCCGAACTGCTGCAAGAGCGCGCGCACCTGGTTGCAGCGCGCTTGCAGCGGCGCCTTGTTGATCTTCCAGGTGCCATTGACCTGGTTCACCACCAACTGGCTGTCGCCCCAGATGTCTGCAAAGAGCTGGGCGGGAGTTCCGCCGGCCGCCTGCACGCGACCAACCAGGTCTTGCAGTGCGTTGATCAGGGTATCGTACTCGGCTTCGTTGTTGGTCACGCGGCTGCCAAACGTCAGTCGGATGATCTCTGGCTGCGCTTGGCCCGGCCACAGCAGCGCATAACTGCCGTAGCCTTGCCCTGGATTGCCCTTGCTGCCGCCGTCGAAGACCACGCGTACGCGAATCTCGGCCGGGGCTGCCGCCGCTTTGGCGGCTGCAGGTTTTTGTGTGCGCGACGCCGGTCGCGCGGGAGACGCAGCCGACACAGGCGGCGCCGGTCGCAGGTCAATCAACCGCGGCGTTTCCGGTGCAACAGGCGCGTTGGCGCGTGCTGGCGCCGAAGGCAGTGGTGGTCTTGCTGGCGTTTCGACGGCCGGCGCTCGCGGCGGCTCCATTGGATGAGGCGCCGCGGCGGCTGCGCTCTCCAGCCCGTCGCTGCCCTCCAGGTCATGTGCGCTCAATAGTCCCATGCGCTGCGCGCGCCGAAACAGGCGGCGCCGGTCGGCCGCAGACAGGGTCAATATCTGCGCCAGCAGGTCATCCACGCTCATTCGATTTCCTGATCCTGTTCGACGGCGCTGTGCGGACCTTGACGGTAGACGTCGTACAGATAGGCCAGGTTGGCCTGGTGGAACCGCTGCACGAGGCCGCTGAGGGGAATGCGTGACTTGCCGCAGGCCTCGATGTCAATGGTCAGCAGCTCCTGACGCGACAGCCGTTCGCGTACGTATTGCCGCGCCAGGCTGTCAATTTTGTGCAAGTACGCAATGTTGCTCGAAATGATCTCATTGATCTCGCCGCGCAAGAGAACTTCGCCATGCCCCTGCACAATGTTCTCCAGGCCCAGGGCCGCAATGACCTCTAGCGACTTGATCATCGCATGAGCATCGCCGCCCACAATGTAAGGCACAGGCATGACGGTGTCGCTGGCAAACAAGACCTTGTCTTCTTTGACAAAAACGCTAACCACGTCCGCGCTGTGTCCCGGCGATTCACTGAGCACAATCGTGCGTCCGCCCAGCCGAATCGTCAATTCCTCTTGAAAGACCAGACCCGGTAGGCGAATCTGCACCTCATTCAACTCTGGCGTGTGCTCACGCGCATCGCGCAAACCCTGCTCTGCATGGCGTCGCATCAGATCGCGGCAGCGCCGATGCGAAATCACTTCGGCTTCGGGATAGAGATAAGCGCCATAGATATGATCGGCATGGGAATGGGTCAGCACGACGTAGCGAACGCCATGACTGCTCAGCGAACGACTGCGCGCAAAGTCACGCATCTCGCGTGATTCGCTCGGATAGGGTAACGTGTCAATGACAAGGGCGCCCTCACTGGTGAAGACAACACCCCCAGTGACCTGGGCAAAAAGGCTGCTGGTGAAGACCCAAATGTTGTCGGCTACACGTTCTCGCTGCATGGCTTCTGACGCTCCTGACTTTCAGTCTCAAGATAAGCAGAGAATAGCATAACCGTGGTGTCATGTCAAGGAGATTATTGCTCTGGCAACAAAAAACGGTCACTCTCAGGCGAGAACGACCGTTGATGAGGGCAAAGTGCCCCGCCGTGCCGTGTGCCAAAGGGCCTGAACCTGCTTGCGCAGGTGGGCGCCTGTCCAGGGACATCAACCTTGCTCGCAAGGAGCTAACGCCTAGCCCCCAGAACATCCGGCACCCGATTATCAGGTGTTGGCTCAGAGCGCTTGGATGACATCACGCACACCGCAGGGTACTCTAGCGCTAGTTTAGCACATCCGACAATTTCTGGCAAATTAGGGTGATTTTTTGGGCGCGCTCGCCTGCTGTTGCAGATAATGTTCTTGCAGGCTGCGCACTTTGAGCTCTTTGGCCTGCAGCGCGCGGATGCCGTTGACGGCCGCCTGCGCGGCGCTGAGCGTCGTCATGAGCGGCACGCCGTGGCGCACCGCTTCTGTGCGAATGGACTTGCCGTCATCGAACGCGGTTGGGCCAAGCGGGGTGTTGACAATCAGGTTGATTTTGCCAGCTTTGATCAAGTCCACCACGTGCGGCGATCCCTCTTTCACCTTGTTCACGGGGGTGGCGGGCAGCCCGGCGCGCACCAGGGTTGACGCCGTGCCGCGCGTCGCCAGCAGGGTGAAGCCCAGGCGATGCAGGTCACGCGCAATTTTGAGAATGCTGCCTTTGTCGAAGTCGTTGACCGAGAGGAACGCGGCGCCTGCCAGCGGCAGACGTTCGCCGGCCGCCATCTGGGCCTTGGCAAACGCATGACCGAAACGGCTGGCGTGGCCCATGACCTCACCGGTGGACCGCATTTCCGGCCCCAGGAGCGTATCCACGCCGACGAACTTCTTGAACGGCAGCACGGCCTCTTTCACGAAGAAGCCGTCAATCGTCGGTTCGGTGGTGAAATGCAATTCAGTGAGGGATCGCCCCGCCATGACCTGCGCTGCGATCTTTGCCAGCGGCACGCCGGTGGCCTTGCTCACAAAAGGTACGGTGCGGCTGGCGCGCGGGTTCACTTCCAGCACGTAGACGATGTCATCCTTGATCGCGTACTGAATGTTCATTAGCCCGCGCACGCCCAGCGCCAAACCCAACTTCTCGGTATACTCGCGCATGATGCTCAGATGATAGTAACTGATCTTGTACGGAGGCAAGACGCACGCGCTGTCGCCGCTGTGAACGCCAGCCTCTTCGATGTGCTGCATGATGCCGCCAATGACCACGCGCTCGCCATCGGCCACGGCATCTACATCCACCTCGAATGCGTCCTCCAGGTACTGATCAATCAAGATCGGGCGTCCTTCGCTCACCGCGGCCGCTTCCTGCACAAAGCGCGCCAAGGAGTCGTCGTCGTAGACGATGGCCATGGCGCGGCCGCCTAAAACGTAACTGGGGCGCACCAGCACTGGATAGCCAATCTGTCGCGCCACGCGCCGCGCCTCGGCCACGGAGACCGCCATGCCATTGGCCGGCGTAGGAATGTCCAACTCGGCCAGCAGATTGCCAAAGCGTCCTCGATCCTCGGCCAGATCAATCGCATCCCACGTGGTGCCCAGGATCGGTACACCCATCTCGGCCAGCCCGCGCGCCAGGTTGAGCGGCGTCTGCCCACCAAATTGCACAATCACGCCAGAGCGCAGCCCGCCAGTCGGCGCACCGGTTGGCGTGTTGTCGTTTTCGCTAGGCGTCAAGTCGGATAGGTTTCGGGTCTCAAGATTCAGCGTCTCCCCCAACTCTCGATCCACGATGTTCAACACATCTTCCAGCGTCAGCGGCTCGAAATAGAGACGGTCAGAGGTGTCATAATCGGTGCTCACGGTTTCCGGGTTGCAGTTGACCATGATGGTTTCGTAGCCGAGATCGTGCAGGGCAAAGGCCGCATGGCAGCAGCAGTAATCGAACTCGATGCCTTGCCCGATTCGGTTCGGCCCGCCGCCGAGGATAATCACTTTAGGGCGGTTGCTGGCAGGCGCTTCGTCATACGTCTCATAGCTGCCATAGAGGTAGGGCGTGAAGGCTTCAAACTCGGCCGCGCAGGTGTCCACACGCTGGTAAGTCGGCGTCAACCCCAAGGCTTTGCGGCGCATGCGCACGACCTGCGCTGGCGTCGGCGGCGAACTGCCAAGCTGGGGCGCCTGGCTTACCGGTGTTGCCTTTGAGTGATTGGGCGCGATTCCTGGGCGCTCTGCGCCAGCCGTCAATTCGGCAATCTGCTGATCAGACAGGCCAAAGCGCTTCGCCTGCCGCAGCAGCTCCACCGGCAATGCATCCAACGTATAGCGCGCCACGCTTTTTTCCATCTCAACAATCTGGCCCATTTGCGCCACGAACCACGGGTCAAAACCGGTCCAGGCTGTGATCTGCGCTTGGCTAACGCCCTGACGAAGCGCCGCGAACGTGATGAAGATGCGATCTCGGGTGGGCGTGCTCAGGCGCACGGGCAGCGACGCCAGCGACTCGGCGCTTCCGCGGGCAGGTTTCCATTCGAGCGCACGCAGCCCTTTGAGCAGCGCCTCTTTGAAGGTGCGGCCGATCGCCATAACCTCGCCGACCGATTTCATCTGCGGCCCCAGGGTGGGGTCCACGTTGGCAAATTTTTCGAACGCCCAGCGCGGAATTTTCACCACCACGTAATCAATGCTCGGCTCGAACGCAGCCACTGTTTCGCGGGTGATATCGTTCTTGATCTCATCGAGCGTATAGCCCACGGCCAGCAGCGCAGCCATTTTGGCAATGGGAAAACCGGTGGCCTTACTGGCGAGCGCGCTGGAGCGGCTGACGCGCGGGTTCATTTCGATGACGATGACGCGGCCATCAACCGGATTGGTGGCGAACTGCACGTTGCTGCCGCCCGTTTCCACGCCCACCGTGTCCATCACGATGCGCGCCTGGTCACGCAGCCGTTGATACTCTTTGTCGGTCAGGGTTTGCGCTGGCGCCACCGTGATGGAGTCTCCCGTGTGCACGCCCATCGGGTCGAGGTTCTCAATCGAGCAGACCACAACGAAGTTGTTGGCGCTGTCCCGCATCACTTCCAGTTCGAATTCCTTCCACCCCAAGACCGATTCTTCAACCAGGCAGGTATGCACGGGGCTTTCACGCAGGCCAAATTCCATCTTTTCGACGAAGTCGTCGCGATCAAAGGCCGTGGCTGCGCCGGAACCGCCGAGGGTAAAACTGGGCCGAATGAGCAATGGAAAGCTGCCAATTTCCTCCGCAATCGCCAGCGCCTCGTCCACGGTGGCCGCCAGACCGGAGCGGGGCACGCTCAGCCCGGCGCGGATCATCGCCTCTTTGAAAAGCAGACGGTCCTCGGCTACTTTCATCGCGTTCAGGCTGGCGCCGATCAACTGCACGCCGTGAGCTGCCAGAATTCCCTGTTCGGCCAGGGCCACGCCCAGGTTGAGGGCCGTTTGCCCGCCGACGGTTGGCAGAAGGGCATCCGGGCGTTCGCGAGCGATGATCTTCTCCACGATCTCGATCGTCAGCGGCTCGATATAGGTGGCATCGGCCAGGTCTGGGTCGGTCATCACGGTGGCGGGGTTGGAGTTGACCAGGATCACGCGGTAGCCCTCGCGCCGCAGCGCCTTGACTGCCTGTGTGCCGCTGTAGTCGAACTCGGCCGCCTGGCCGATGATGATCGGGCCGGCGCCCAAGATCAAGATGGAATGAATATCGGTTCGTTTTGGCATGGTCTATCCCGTACGCATCATCTTCGACCGCGATGAATGTTGATCACATCGCGCAGCATGGCCGCGGCGGTTGGGATGGGGCCTCGCTCGTCCACTTTGGCGAATTGCACGCCCATGATGTCGGTGTGCCAGACAACGCCCATCTCCCAACCGTTGACGCCGGCCAGAGGATGGGTCAGGGGGAGGCGCGCCGGGTGAACGCTGAGGCGATAGCCGTCGCCCAACGGCAGCGCCACCGCCAGCAGCTTGATCACCTCGCCCTGCGCGCGGGCGCGGCGCAGATCGTCGAGGCCAATACCGCGGATACCGCGCACCTCGACGTCGCGCAGCGCGCAGGGGAATTCCAACACGCTGTTGGCAATAATGGTGAGTTTATTCGCGGTATCCCAACCGTCCACATCGAGCGAGGGATCGGTCTCGGCCACACCCTCCACCTGCGCTTCGTGCAGGGCCTCCGCGTAAGTCTTGCCGGCTTCCATCGCGGTCAGGATGAAGTTGCTGGTGCTGTTGAAAACGCCTTCGATCTTGGTATATCGCACGGCGGTGTGATCGCGCTGCCCGATGTTGACCACGGGCAGGGCGCCGCAGACCGTGGCGCTGAAGGCCAGGCGCTTGCCTTGAGCGGCCGCCGCGGCGCTGAGCTCCTGGTAGGCCAACACCAGCGGCGCCTTGTTGGCGAGCACGGCGTGCCAGCCCTGGCTGAGAGCCAGGCGCAGGCAGTGCAGCGCCGGCTGACCGCTTTGCAGGTTGACGGGCGAGGCTTCCAGCAGGACATCGGCCTTGGCGCGCTTCACCATGTCGGGCGCGGCCAGGCCAGGCTTGCCGCCATAGGGGAAGGCGCCGATGCCGCCGTGCGTCACCTTGTGCTGGAGGAGCAGCGCAGGGTCAATGCCGTGGGCATCGAGCACAGCGCCGGAGCTGTCAGCCGCCGCGGTCAGCTTGATGTGCAGGCCGTAACGCGCGGCAAGAATCTCTTTCTTGTCAAGCAAAAGCGTCAGAAAGCCCCGGCCGACATGGCCGAGGCCGATGAGTGCAACCCGAATCGTCGGCGCCATGGCATGTTCCTGTCTTCGGTGCGTAGATAACAGAAAGAGCAGCGGCAACGCTGCTCTTTTGACGGATGGGTAGGCTCCTCGACTTGGACTCGAACCAAGAACCTTGCGGTTAACAGCCGCTTGCTCTGCCTATTGAGCTATCGAGGAACGACTTGACGGCATTATACTCACATGCCAGGGGCTGTCAAATTTGCGGCGTGTGGCCTTTTTTGGGCGGACGGCCTGCTAACTCCAACGCAGGCGGCGGCCGCCTGAGCGAAGCCTGGCGGGCGTTGCAGGCTTGGGCCTCAGGAGTTCAGGTAGTCGCGCAAGCGGCGGCTGCGCATGGGATGACGAAGCTTACGCAGCGCTTTGGCTTCGATTTGGCGGATGCGTTCACGCGTCACACCGAACTCCAGCCCCACCTCCTCCAGGGTATGGCTATTGCCGTCATTGAGCCCAAAGCGCATCTCCAGCACACGGCGCTCGCGGTCTGTCAGCCCGGTGAGGATGTCGTGCATCTGTTCACGCAACAACTGCCGGTTCGCTTCATCGGCAGGGCCAGGCACCCCGTTGTCCTCGATGAAATCGCCGAGATAGCTGTTCTCGTCGCTCCCCATCGGCGTTTCCAACGACATTGGTTCTTCCGAGACGCGTGAGATGTCGCGCACACGCGCGATGGCGCGCTGCCAGCGCTGCTCAAGGGTAGGTGGTAGGGCGGCGCCAGCGGCCTGCGCCACTTGGATGGCGGCCGCATCCTCGGTCGAGAGGAACTCCATCGCCAGGGCAATTTCCTCTGCGGTGCCCTGGCGCCCAAGCTGCTGCATGAACTGATACTGCAGTCGCGCCTGGCGGTTGATGCTCTCCACGACGTGCACAGGGATGCGTATGGTGCGCGATTGATCCGCAATGGCGCGCGTGATAGCCTGCCGAATCCACCACGTGGCATAGGTGCTGAAACGATAACCAAGCGTCTGATCGTACTTCTCCACGGCGCGCAGCAGGCCAATGTTGCCCTCTTGAATCAGATCGAGAAACGACATGCCGCGGCTCAGATAGCGCTTGGCAACGCTGACTACCAGGCGCAAATTGCCTTGCACCAAATGCCAGCGCGCGGCGTTGCCTGTCTGCACAAGCTTCTCCAGCCGCGGCCGATCGTCGAACGAGCACTGACCCGCGCGCAGACGCGCCGCCGCTTCCACGCCCGCGTGGAGCTCCTCGGCCAGGGATATCTCCTGGGCAGTCGTCAACAACGCATGGTGACTGATCTCATTCAAGTACATGCGCACCGGATCGCCTGCCACCGAAGGATCGCGCGTCTCTTTCAGAATTTGTTCCACCGCGTGGCGCGCCTCCGCCGTCACCTCCGTGGCGAAGGCCTCATCTACCTCAATCTCAAAGGGCGCCCTGTGCGACGCATACGCGCCAGCCTGGTCAGCCGCTCGTGCGCTGTGGAGTATGTGTGTAGGAGCTTCGGCTGGCGCCGGCGGCTGCGCGGCCGGTTCTGGCAGCGCCTGCAGTTTGGTCGGGTGGGCGGTTGGCGGTCGCCCACGCTTTGCCTTTGCGGGCGCGGCCGTAGACTCCGACTCTGAGGCGGGTGGAGAGGGTGGAACGGTTCGGGGAGGTCGGTTCTTCTCTGTCATCGCGGCTAAATCCCTGTCGCGGCTGCGGTGGGGGGAGACGGACGTTGACTGCTCTGTGATAGGAGCGACCGACGGCTCAATGCCACCTGGAGTCTGCCCAATTCCTGGCGCTGCGTCTCGACCAGCAGCCGGTAGTCATTCTCGCTGCTGTTCGCGCCCTCTGCGCCGCCTCCATCGTTGGCCTGTAAGTAACGTAGCTCCTGCAAACGCTGCTGCAAATTCACCTGGCGCAGGCGCAGGACGGCGTTCACCAGGTCGTGCGCGGCTTGATCGGCCGCCAGCGAGGGTCGTGTGGGCAGGCCACGCACGAGATCGGCCAGATAGGATTGTAAAAACGGCGGAACATCTTCTGCCAGGGCGGGCAGCTGCCAGGTCTCCCCCCGTCCCTGCAAATCAGTCAGAACTTGCAGCAAGGTGCGCTGTTCGCTGCGCCCGAAATCGGCATCACGCAATGGCTCGAACCCCAACTCTTGTAGTTGACGATCAGCCTCACCCAACAGACGCGGCTGCAGGAGAACCTGCTGCAGGACGTAGCCTGCCATCCCTTCACTCGGCCTGGGCGCGCTGACCGGCGCAGCCGCCCCGGCGCCCGGATGGCTGACGCGCGGCTGCCGATCGGCGCTGACAGCCAATTTGCTGGCTGCGGCTTGCCGTTCGATCTCGCGCTGGATGGTGCGCTCGTCCACTTGAGTCAGGCGCGCAAGGCGCTGCACGTAGTGTGTACGCTCGATCGGGTCGGCCAGTTCCTGAATGAGCGGCACCAATTCACGCACCACGGTGGCTTTGCCCTTGGCGGTACTCAGATCATTCTCCTGCACCACGACGCCGAACAGAAAATCAACCAGCGGCGCGGCCGCTTTGACCAACGCGTGCCACTGATGCACGTCGTGGCGGATCAGATCATCGGGATCGAATCCCTGGGGTAGGGTCATCACGCGCACATTGACCGCCAGGCGGGCCTCTTGACGCACCATGCCGCTGGCAGTTGGCACGGCGACCGATTCCTTTTCCAGCGCCTGCCGGGCCATGTGGACGCCTCGAATGGTGGCATGACTGCCGGCGTCGTCGGCGTCTAGAGCCAGGATGAACTCGTTGGTGTACCGTTTGAGTTGACGCAGCTGCGTCTCTGTCAGCGCCGTGCCCATCGAAGCAACCACGTTGCGCTCTCCAGCCTGGTGTGCAGCCAGCACATCCATGTACCCTTCCACAATGACCACGTGCCCGGTGTCACGAATTGCGCGCCGCGCCTGGTCAAGCCCATACAGCACGCGACCCTTGTCGAATACCAGGGTCTGCGGCGAGTTCAGGTATTTGGGCGGCGTGTCATCGAAGGCACGCGCGCCGAAGCCGATCACGCGTCCCTGGACGTCGCAGATGGGAATCATCAGACGCTGTCGGAACCGGTCGTAGGTTGAACCACGTTCCTCGTTGTGAATCAACAGCCCGGCGGTCAGTAAGTGATCTGTCGTATAGCCTTGCGCCAAGAAGGTGCGTTTGAGAGCCTCCCAGTCATTCAGCGCGTAGCCGAGCTGAAAGCGAGAGATGGTGTTATCATCCAGACCGCGCCGGCTCACGTAGTCGCGCGCCATCTGCGCAGCCGGCGAGCTGAGCAAGAGGTTGTGGAAATAGGCGGCCGCGGCTTGCAGCACTTGACGCGTCTGCTCACGAACTTGTTCTTCTGGCGATACTTCCTCGCCGCGCGCGGTCAGCTCAATCCCTGCGCGCTGCGCCAGGACTTGTAGAGCTTCGCCAAAGTCGAGTTTCTCCTTCTGCATGATGAAAGAGAAGAGATCACCGCCTGTGCCGCAAGAGCCAAAGCAGTGCCAGCTCTGATTGTCAGGGAAAACCACGAACGAGGGCGTCTTCTCGGTGTGAAATGGGCACAATCCTTTGAAATTGCGCCCAGCCTTCTTCAAGGAAACGTAGGCCGAGATGACGTCCACGATGTCGAGGCGGCCCTTGATGTCGTCTACCACACTCATGCCCAGTACCTCTGCCAGCCGCGCCCTCTTGGATGCCGCGCGTAGGGAGCTTCAACGTCATTATATCGGTGATGACGCAAATCGCCAAGCAATGGGACGTTGCAGACGCCAGGCGCCGCGTAGGTTGTCGCCATCAACGGATCGTACGCATGCCGGCGCCGCTGACGATGCGCTGGCGGCCAGCGTCCAATGCCAGGCCAAACGGCGTCGTGACCAGCGGCGCAGGTTGGCTGCCCAGAAAGCGGCCGTCCGCGCCGGCAAAGCGCTGCAGGCCCGCGCGATCGCTGATGATCAGTTCGCCCGCCCCAGGATCAAACACCAGCGCCTGCGCTCCGGGTAGCGGATGGGCCAACGTCGGTGCAATACTCCCGACAACCGCGCCGGTGAGACCATCGAGCCAGGTGACTTCGCCGTAGTGGGGGCTGCGCCAGAAGAGCACGGCCGTGCGGGAGCCAGCCGCGTCCACGGCCAGCGCCACAGGATGGCCGTAGCCGCCGATCTGCACCCGAGTGACCAGTGCACCGCTGGTCGCATCGAGCAGCGCTACCTCATCGGCGCCCGCGAGGGCCACGAACACACGCTGGCTGCTGGGGTTGACGGCTACCACCCACGGCGCCGGCGCCAGATCAATGCTCTGAACCACCGCCAGCGTCTGCGCGTCCAGCAGGAGCAGGTGATCGGCGCCAGTCTCGGCAACCCACAAACGGGAACCATCCAGGGCCAATCCTCCCAGCCGCGCCAGCGGCGCTGAGACGGCCTGAACCGCGCCTGACTGGGCATCCAGGCGCAGCACGCGTCCTCCTGTGCGCAGGTCAGTCGCTCTCTCTGGCGCGGCCCAGGTGCTGACAAGAACGGCTTGTCCGGCGTCGTCTACAGCCAGGGCGACGATGGCGCCCGGCAGTTCCACCTGCTGCCGCGTCGCGCCGCCGGCATCTTCGATGGTCAGCGTCTGTGCTTGCCCCAGGATACGGCTGCCATCGCGCAGGTTGACAGCAACCGCCGCGTCGCTGAAGGCAGGCTCGTCATTCGCCTGCGCCAGGTCATTGGCGGGGGGCGGTTCCGGCGTGTTGGCGACCGGGGTCATCTGCACTGCGGCCAGGGACTGGCTGCTGGACTCATTGGCCATCAGTGCCGGTTCGGCGTCGGCTTGGCCGACCGGCGCCTGCATGACCAGCGGTATGAAGCTCGGCGTCATCCGTGTGACCTGGAAGGTGTAGTCGCTGTGGCATCCCCCCTGCCCATGCGCCTGCGCCACCTGTACATACACGACGCCGTTCGCCGGCGCGGCCCATTGGATCATGGAGTCAGGCGAAGACGGATCCCAGTTGTCGTTTTCGGCCAGCAGCACGGTCAGGCTTTGGTTCCACAATTCCAGCCGCGTGTCGCCCAGCGCGCCATGCACGTCGGTCTGCAAACGATAGATCGCTCCCTTCTGTACTTCGATGCGCGCCCAGTCTGCGTCGCCGGGGCGATGGAAGTTGTGCAGTTGGGCGTACGGACCGGGAATGAGCGGCGGAGCCTCAGACGGCTGGTTGTCCGGCTCGAACGTATCGGCTTGCGCCGTACATGCGCCTACGGGCGTCGGGGTGGGCGTCGAGGTGCTGGTGCGCGTGGGCGTCGGCGTCGCCGTTGGCCCAGGCGTACGCGTGGGGGTCATGGTGGCCGTTGCGGTGCGGGTCGGTGTGACGCTTGGGGTGGGCGTAAGCGTTGGTGTGGCCGTTGGCGCCGCCGTGCGGGTCGGGGTGAGGTTTGGTGTTGGCGTGCTCGTTGTGCTCGGCGCGGCGGTCGGATAGGGAGTCGGGGTAGCAACCGGGCCTTCGTCCTGCAGAATGGTGACGGTGTCATCGGCGCGGTTAGCGACATAGAGCCGGTTCGTGGCCGGATCGAGGAGAATAGCGCTTGGATCGTTGCCTACCGGCAGCCAATATAGCCAGGCGTCGGCTCCACCCTGGAAGAAGTGGACGGCGCGCTCGTCGGGGCAGACAACGAAGAAGCGCCCGTTGTTGGGATTCGCGGCCACCGCGGTGGGCATGCAATTGAGCGGCACCGTGTTCATGACCTCTGAGTTGACCAGGTTGATCACCGCCACGGAGAAGTCGTCAGGTTCAACCACGTACGCGCGTTGACGCATGACATCTACAGCTACGCTGGCGGGGCCGCCGCTTACGGGAATGAGGAAGCGCAGGAAGCCAACATCGTCATAAAGGCCCACAGTGTTGTCAAGGCGATGAGGAATCAGGAAACTGAGGGCCGGGTCGTTGCGTATGATGGCCATCGGCGCGCTGCCAATGCGCCGAATATCGGTCAGGACGGCGGCAGGGCCGTTTACCATCGCCAACGAATCGTCCCCGTTCCCTACCACCAACACCTGACCGCTGAACACCTGCACGGCCACGGCAATCGGTTGATGGCTGACGCCTACCAGAGCGCCGCCGCTGGTCTCGCCCGTGACGCCTGGCGGCGCATCCAGGGCCACCAGGGAATCGCTCAAACGAGCCGCCACATAGAGGCGTTGGCGGGCCGGGTCATAATCCAGACCCACTGGCCCCGCCGCGCCGTTCAGGCCCAACGTGGCAACGACCTCGTTTGTGTCGAGATTGGCCACGGAGACGTTGCCGCTGAGGCCGTTGGCCACGAAGAGGCGGCGCCCAGCGCTGTCCAACGCCAGGCCCTGCGGCTCCTGACCCACGCGGATGATGCCGAGCACACCGACTGGCGTCGCTGTGGGAGTCGGCGTGGGGGTAATCGTCGGCGTCGGCGTCGGCGTGCGTGTACGCGTCGGTGTACGCGTGGGCGTTGCGGTTGGCGTTGACGTGTTCGTTGGCGTGATTGTCGCGGTTGGCGACGCCGTTGGGCTGTTGGTGGGAGTGAACGATGGTGTTGCACTCGGCGTGACGGTGTTGCTGGCCGTGGGAGTCGGCGTCTCTGTCGGCAGCGGCGTCGCGGTGGCGGTCTGAGTGGCTGTCGGTGTGGCCGTCGGCAGGGGCGTTGCGGTGGGGGTCTGAGTCGCTGTCGGCGTGGCCGTTGGCAGCGGCGTCGCCGTAGGGGTCCGAGTAGCCGTCGGCGTCGCGGTAGGGGTCGGCGTCATCGTTGCCGTGTCGGTGGCTGTCGGCGTTGCCGTTGGCGTTGGCGTCATCGTTGCCGTGTTGGTGGCTGTCGGCGTGTCGGTGGGCGGCGCTGTCGGCGTGAACGATGGGGTGGGGGTGGCCGTGGGCGGCGTTCCCGTAATGACCGGGGTGATCGTTGGCGTTGGCGTCAGTGTGGCGGTTGGGGTGGCCGTGGGCGTGCGCGTGGGGGTCACGGTTGGGGTTGCCGTTGACGTTCGCGTTGGCGTTGCGGTTGGGGTCGGGGTCGGTGTTAGGGTCGCCGTTGGGGTCGCCGTCGGCGTGCGCGAAGGCGTTCCAGTGGCGGTCGGAGTACGGGTGGCCGTGTCAGACGGGGTCACGGTGGGCGTGCTAGAGGCCGTCGGTGTGGGCGTAGGGGTTCCTGTCGGCGTGAAAGTACGTGTGGGCGTTGGCGTCGCCGTGGCGCTTGGGGTACGCGTGGGCGTGCTCGTACTGGTCGCCGTTGGCGTTGGCGTCGAGGTGCTTGTGTTCGTTGGCGTTGCCGTGGCCGTCGAGGTGCTCGTGCGCGTTGGCGTCGGCGTGGGGGTGGCTGTGGGCGCCAGGGTAGGCGTGCGGGTGGGCGTGGCTGTCGGCGCTGCGGTTGGCGTGCGCGTGGGCGTCGCCTGACGAACGATGACTGGCGCCACCTGGTTGTGCGGCGCGATCGTGGTGTTGGAACTGGTTGCGCTCACATCATTGTAATAGGTGCCCCCGCTGCTGGCCGCGTTGGCTTGAAAGCTGATGACCAGGCTGCCGCTGGTGAATGGGCTGGCTTTGTCCAGGCTGCGCACGCTGGTGTACTGCGCATGCGGCGCGCCATTCGCCGCGATCCAATCCCAGGCGCCCCAGCCGCCGCTGGGATCGCTCAACTCAAAGGGAGCAACGGCTTGCACCTCGGCCCAACCTTGCCAATAATCCCGAAACGCGCGCGTGATGTAATCCGCGCGGTTGCTTTCGATGATGATCGGGTAGCCTTCCCACGTATACAAACCGTCGCCGAGCTGGTAACCGGTCTCTGACAAAATCACGTCCACATCTCGGCGGCCCCAACTCGCCAGCGCGTTGAGTTCACGCAGGTAGGTGTCAATGGCCGCCTGCGGTTGCGAGGCCGTGCCGCGGTGCAGGTTGTATTCTGGCGGATGGTTCGACGGGTAGGGATGAGCGCCCCAAACATCGAAAGCCCAGCGCGCGTTCGGCGCAGCATTGAACATCTGGTTGATGAACGTCAGCGGGCTGATGTTGCCGCCAGGCGACAGCGGCCCGTTGATGATGCGAATGCGGCTGTCGCCGATACTGCGAATGGCGCTGGCTGTTTGCTCCAGGAAAGGCGCATATTCGGCGGCATTGGCGCTGCCGCTCCATTCCAGGTTCAGATTCGGCTCATTCCAAATTTGAATGTAGAGTGTAAAACCGTTCCGTCGCGGCAGTCCTGCCACCACACGGCGAAAGGCCTGCGCGGCGCTGCTGTAGTTGCCGGCCCAATCCGCTTGCGGTTCGACCCAGTTCGCACCGTCGTGCGGGCCTTGCAAGCGCAGCAGGACATTCAGGCCGCGATCATAAGCGGCATTGACATAATCAACCCAGCACGAATCTGGTCCGCCGGTATTGTTGGTAACGCCATAGAAGAATTGCTTGGCCAGTGCGTGATACCCCATCAGTTCGCGCGTGCGATCGAGCTGCCACGTGATGTTGCTAATGTTGCAGTTTTCCTGGATGAAGGTGTTGATGCCATAGAAACTGTCGCCGCGCCGCGCCGGCGCCGTCAGCCCATCCCAACTGAGGCTGCGGCCGCTGACGCTGGGGTCTGTGGAGCGAATCAGGACGCCATTGCGATAGATGCGCGTCGTGCCCGTGCGGTAGCTGAAGCCAGCCGGCAAGTAATCTGTCACGCGTACATCGTTGGCAGCCACGTCGCCGGCATTACTCAACGTGATGCTGTAGGTCACGGCGCCCCCTGGCGTTGTTGAACTCGGCGAGACTGTCTTGCTCAGCGTTACGACTGGATAGGGCACGCCAGCATTGACATCTGTTTGGAGTCCCAGGAGCGATGTCGCCAGGAAGAAAAGAATAAGGTTACGCATGGAATCTTCTCATTGATTTGGGTCAGCCTATTATACCACACATTTTGACGTGCTACGCTTACCCGCGCCGCTTTGCACGCCGCCTCTCAGCCAAACGGCGTAGACGATGCTGAATAATCTATCGGATGTGATCAAGCCGCAACGGTGGCACACTATACGGCAAGCGGGCATGAATGGCGCCTGTTTGCTGCGGCGGAGAAGTGGAGTCTATTCCCGCTTGCAGCATCGTATGGACATGTTGATTCAGCGCGACCTTTGACCCTCCTGATGAAGATGCGATGTCCGCTTCCATGATTCTGATGTTATCCCGCGAGTATGGCATATGTTAGACGAACAAACACTCATCATATCGGCGCGTGGCGGTCAGCTTCACGCCTTCAACCAACTGGTGATGGCTTATCAGAGCCTTGCCTACGGTGTGGCGCGGCGAGTGGTAAGCGATCCCGACGTAGCGGCCGATGTCACCCAGGATGCGTTTGTGAAAGCCTACCGTAAGCTCGACCAGTACCGGGGTGGTTCGTTCAAGGCGTGGCTGCTGCGCATTGTCATCAACACCTGTTATGATCGCCTGCGCGCAATGCGCCGACGCCCGTCCACTTCATTGGAAAACCTGCTCGATCAAGCGGATCGCACTTCGATCATGATTGATCCCGCTGAAGGCCCCGAACACTACGTGCTGCGTGTTGAGCTCCGCCATCAGATCGAAGCTGCGATTGCTGATCTGCCTGCCGATCAACGCCTGGTGATTGTTTTGTGCGATGTCGAAGGCTACAACTACCACGAAATCAGCGATTTGGTTGGCATTCCACTCGGCACGGTCAAATCGCGCATTGCCCGTGGTCGCGCGCGCCTGCGTGATCGCCTGGTTCTGCCAGCCTTCAACCTGGCCCCGCAAATGGCCTATTCCTGACGGGGGCAGACCGGCAGCGGCTGCGGCTGCCCGCCGCAACCCGGTTTGCCGTGGCGGAGACGCACATCGGCCCAGCCCAAGTTGGCGGCATCACCGCGCTCTGATCCCCTGCCCTTGCACCACACCTCGCTGCCATTGTTTGGCAACTCTCGGACTTTGGCGTACAATGCACCAATTGAGTTTTGTCGCAAAGGCCTGGTATGACGCCAACGTGGCTGCAATCCCAAACCAATGCCTTCCTGGTTGTTTCGGTAGGTCTGTTAGCTCTGGCGCTCCTGGTCGTTTGGTGGCGTGAGCGCACCCGCCGCTGGGTCTATTTCCTGTTGGCAACGTTCGTGCTGGCTGCGATCTTAACCTGGTCTGCCGGCCAGTTGTTCGAGGTGCCTGACTACCTGGTCGGGTGTCCTAGCCTGTGCCAGGGTTGGCGCGGTTACCCGGCGCCAACCGCCATCAGCACGGCGCACGGCGCGTGGACGCTCAGCCTGCCGGGACTGCTCGTCAATTTCCTGTTTCATTGGCTGCTTCTGCTCGTCTTGGCTGCGATGTGGAGCGCCTTGCAGCAGCAGTGGCAAACGCCTCCAACCGCGGCGCTGCGCAAGACGCTGGTGATGGGATTCGTGCTCGTGAGCCTGTGGGCGCTGATCCCGCGCTATGCCTCGCCGCCAGAGCCGGCCGTGCAAGGTGATCCACAGCGCCTGGCAATCAACGCAAAACGCCTGACCGCGCGTGCGCTTGGCGGCCTGGATTGGCGGATTCAGCGCCTGGCCCTGGAGGATGTGCGGCGGCTGCCGCAGCGCTCTCAGCCAGACGCGCCCGGCCTGCCGTTGTCCGCAGGGCCGGAATGGCGGGTTTGCTTACGTGGATACACTTTTTTCTATGCACCCTGGCGGCGCATCTACGTGGACTTGGATACGACCGGCGCCCTGGCGATTGGCGGCGGCATCTTGCCTCTGACTCAGGAATGTTGGTCGGCGCCATTTCCAAAGTCGCCTTACCCATTCGCTGCGAGACAGCCAGTGCCGTAGGGAGTGCTCATGAGGACTGATTTGTGAAACGACGCGTTTCTTATGACGCCGCGGGCGGTGTGGTCTTGGGGCCGGATGGTCGCATCCTGGTGCTGCATCGCGTCCGCAATAACGAAATCCGCCTGCCCAAAGGACATGTCGAAGCGCGCGAGCTGCTTGAGGACGCCGCGGCCCGCGAAATTCGCGAGGAATCTGGGTACGCTGATTTGCGGTTGATCACAAGCCTGGGCATGCAGGTGGTTGAATTCGATCTCCCAGAGAAGAACCAGCATGTCACACGGCAGGAATTCTATTTTCTCTTTCGACTGGACAGCTTGCGACAGGTCGAGCGTGATCCCCATGAGTTTCAATTCGAGCCTGGCTGGCTCACGCTGGATGAGGCCCTGTCCCAGCTAAACTACGCCACTGAACGAGAATTTGTCCGGCGTGCTCGCGCCTGGCTCGACCGTGGGGATGAGGGGCTGCTGCACTCGACGTGACGACTACGGCGCCTGATTCTCTTTCGCGGTGTTCTCATGATCCTATTTCTGATCGTAACCACCTATGTTTTTTGTGAGGAGAGTTCAACTGTATGAGCGAAATTTCGCAGCTTGAGCCATCGCCGGGTACATCGTCATCAAACCGCACGCTCTGGATCATCCTCGGCGTCGTGGCCCTGTTTCTTTGCTGCTGCTGTTTGGCATTGTTCGCCGCTGGCGGTTTCTTTCTCAATATGGCAAGCCAGGCCAATCTTGATCAAAATCCCACACCCGCAGTTCGCATCACCCTGGTGATCGGCACACCGACGCCGCGCACGCCGCGCCTGACCTCCACGCCGTCGACGCGGGCAACGGCGGCTGTGACTCCGGACGCCACGCCGCTGGAAACGACGCCCCGTCCCCCCGCCAGCGACTCCGGGGCCGGCTCTGAGACGGAGCGCCTGCTGCGAGAAGTCAATGTGCCGCAGCGCGACCTGCGTACATTGTCCATGCAGCTGCGCCCCGGCATTGGTGAGATTCCGCCGACCGTTAATCCAACGCCGCCTTCTTTCAAGGTGGGTGATGTGATCACATTCACCGTGAGCAACGTGGATGATAATCGCCACTTTGAGATTGAGGCCGAGCTGCGCTACCAGACGCCTCACCTCTACATGTGGGTTGAGAAGGGTCAACGGGTAAACCAGGCTGCCTTGAAGCGTTCGGCAGACTTGTTCGAAACCAGCACCTACCCCACCAACCGTGAATTCTTTGGCAGCGAGTGGACGCCCGGCGTTGACAACGATGTGCATCTGCATATTCTGCATGCCACCAATCTCGGCAACAGTATTGCGGGCTATTACTCTTCGGCCGACGAATTCTCACGCCTGGCGCAGCCTTTCTCCAACGAGAAAGAGATGTTCTACATCAACCTGGATAACAACGAGCCGGGTACTGATTTTTACGATGGCACCCTGGCGCACGAGTTCCAGCACATGATTCACTGGTACAACGACCGCAACGAAGAGACATGGGTCAATGAAGGTTCGTCTGAACTCGCCTCGGCGCTCAACAAATTCGATCCAGGCGGTTCCGATGCCGCCTTCATGGCCAATCCGGATACGCAGTTGAATACGTGGGGCTCGCAACCGGGCGCCAACGCACCTCACTATGGCGGCGCCTACCTCTTCATGACCTACTTCCTGGAGCAGTTTGGCGAAGAAATGACGCGCGCGTTGGTGGCGTCGAGCCTGAATGGCATTGCCGGCTTCAACGATGTGCTGGCCAAGAACAACACCGGCACGAACTTCGACGCCGTCTTTGCCGACTGGGTGATCGCTAACCTTCTCGGCGGGGATAACCCGCAAGATGGGCGCTTCGCCTACAAGACGATTGACCCTGGCAGCGTCACCCAAGAAGCGACCTTCCGCCGCTATCCGGCCATCGAAGAAGGCGGCACGGTCTCGCAATATGCCACTGATTACTTTGCGCTGAAGGGCAGCGGCGATGTGACGATTGACTTTACTGGCAACACCCAGGTAGGCCTGGTGGATGCGCAGGCGCACAGTGGGGCCTTTGCCTGGTGGGGCAATCGCACCGATGACAGCGACGCTACATTGACGCACGACTTTGATCTGAAGGGCGTCAAGAACGCGTCGTTGAACTTCTGGACCTGGTACGACCTGGAAGAGGATTTTGACTATGCCTATGTCGAGGCTTCCACCGACGCGGGCAAGACGTGGACCATCCTCACAGGTCGCTACAGCGTCACCACCAATCCCAACGGCAACAGCTTTGGCCCCGCCTTCACCGGCGTCAGCGGCGGCGGTCGCTCACCAGAATGGGTGCAGGAGACTATTGATTTGAGCGCCTATGCCGGGCAGCAGGTGCAAGTGCGTTTCCAGTATATCACCGACGACGCAGTCAACGGGCCTGGTATTCTGCTCGACGATATCAGCATTCCCGAACTCAATTACAGCAGCGATGTCGAGGGCGCCGACGGTGGCTGGGTCAGCCAGGGCTGGTTGCGTACGGACAACATTCTCGCGCAGCGCTGGTTGGTGCAAGTCGTCGAACAGGACCGTCAGGGCGTCAAGGTGTCGGTGATCGAGGTCGGGCCGGATGGCAAGGGCTCGCTTGATGTCTCGGCGATTGGCAACAACGGCAAGATAGCTTACCTGGCTGTCAGCGCTATTGCTCCCGTCACGACGGAGACGGCTACCTATAGCTTCGAGATCCGTAAGCGATAAGGCCTGCCGCAGCGAGTGAAATTCCTGGGAAAACAGCCAAAAAATCTCACGCAGGGTCGCCAAGATGCAAAGTCGCAAAGCGTTTTCTAGCGTCTTTGCACCTTGGCGCCTTGCGTTGAAGCATTCGGCTTTGGCTTGTGCGGGTCAGGCCACGACGATGTCGTCGTCAGGCGGCAGGCTATCGTCACGCTCTGCATCCACCGCCAGGGCCTGCGCCGCCAGGCGTCCCGCATAGCGTTTTTGTTGTCGGGGCCGCCAGCGTTGAGCCTCACCGGCCGCCAGCTTGCGCGCGAAGATCAGATAGCCGGTATGGGCAACCATGCGATCCGCAGGGCGTAAGCGGTCAGGCACTGGTTTGTAGCTGCGCAGCAGCAGCTCCTCCACCGTAATGTCGCTAAAGTCGTGTGTCTGCAAGGCGCGCAGCATCGCTTCGACCTGATTCGTGGTGGGAACCAGGCTGCCGAAGATGCCCCCGGTCTTGAGGGCGGCCGCGGCCCACGGCAGCACCGCCCAGGGTTCCCGCAAGTCGAGGAAACACGCGTCCACGTCACGTTCATCGAAACCGGCTGCGGCCACGTCGCGTTGTTGAAGGGCGACGTAGGGCAGAAGGCCGATGCTATCCAGGTTGCGCCCAGCCAGTGTGAACGTCTCTGGTTTCATCTCATACGTGTAAACATGACCGTCAGGCATCACAGCCCGCGCCAGCGCCAGTGTCAAGCCGCCGCTGCCGGTGCCTGCCTCTACCACGCGACGTCCAGGAAACAGGTTGAGACGCATGACAATGTGCGCCACATCTTTGGGAAAAATGATCTGGGTGACGCGTTTGAGCAGCGAGATCAAGTCGTAAGTTGTTGGCTCCAACATGAGAAGCGGCCGCCCAATGAGTGTCTGTACGGTTTGGCCGAAGGGTTGACCGATCAACGCATCATGGGGAAGGCGTCCACGGTTGGAATGCCAGATCGAGCCTGGTTTGAGACGCACCAGGTAACGCTTTTCGTCTTCGCTCACCAGCAAGACGAGATCACCGGGTTGGGCAAGTGCAGACAATGTGTTTGCTCCGTCGTTAGTCCTGCGTAAAACGAGTCGTGACCGAACATAAAGGCGTGGCATCAAACATGATGCCACGCCTTTGATTGATTGCTGATCGGCCGTTAAGCCAATCGAGCGAATCGGTTAGCGGGCCAGACGGCGGCCCACGGTGATGCTCAGGGCAGTTGCGAACAGGATGACCAGGGCAAACGGCAGCCAGGGCGTGCGCATGGCGTCGCTCTGCAGGCTGCTGAGTTCAACCGCGGTCGGCGTGACCAGGGTGCCTTCGATGATAAAAGGCGCACCCAGCGGAGTCTGCAGGCCAGCATCTACCACAGGCTGCCAGACACCGCCCACCATCTGCTGTGCGTCGCCGGTGGAGGTCTGCCCATCAATCGTGACTGGCGGTTGCCACGGGCCGGTGTAGTTGATGTCGCCGTCCACCTGCCAGTCAATCCAGTAATGGCCGGGCGGCAGGATCACGCCTGCGCTGTTGTCGAGCACAAACACCGGCCGGGTGTAATCGGTTGGCGTGGACTCTTGGCGGCGGTACATGTTGGCCCAGGTCGAGCTGACCAGGCGATTGGTAGCGGTGTCGCCAAATACTATGTTGCTGCCGGTGGCGTTGGGCACACCATCCCATATTTGGTAGTTGACCGCCGTGAATGGGCTGGGTGAGGTTGGCGAATTGCCCATGTAGACATAAAGATGCACCGCAGTCACCTGCCAGCTTGCCGGGCCGGTGATCGTGAAATCATCGGTCATGCGGAAATCACCGCCGAGCGACACATTGAAGCCGCGGCTGGTGAGGCCTACGGTGACATTGCGCGCAATGCTCTCGTCGCTGCCGCCGGGGCCTGTGCCCGGGCTGTTGACCAGGGGACCGTTGTCCCACAGGATCGCGTTGGGGTTGACTGGTTTGTAATTGCCGCCGTAGATCGGCGGTGCGTTGACTCCCCCAAAGGTGGGGCCGTCGTCCGAGGCGGGCGCGCTCGGCTGGGCTGCCGTCAGCGAAGCGCTGAACACAATCAGCAGCAACGCCAGGCTCACGAGCAGCAGATAGTGGGTTGTCTTACGCATTTGCATACCTCCTTGAGTGAACGCAGGGGGAAATTGACGAGTGGACGATATTTTAGCACACGAATGCAAATGTGCCTAGTTGCGTGAATTGCCTTTGCGACTTGCCGCGGCCCGTGTTATCAGGTTCTCCCTTCTCCCAAACAAAACGGGAGATCAGCACCCAGGCTGATCTCCCGCTCTTTCGGTCACAAATTGTTTCGCGCAGCGCCAACTTCATGCCAGCGCCGCGTCCGTCGCTCAGTCAGGATCTGCTTCCACGTCGCCGTGTTCCGAGGCCAGCCCACGCTCAGCCAGGGCGGCTTCCTCGCGGCCCACGTCGTGCCCTTCGCTGCGCACACGCTGGCGGCGCTTCTCGAAGCCGGTGCCGACCGGAATCAGCTTGCCGATGATGACGTTCTCCTTCAGGCCGCGCAGATCGTCCTGCGCGCCGCGCACGGCCGCTTCGGTCAGCACACGGGTAGTCTCTTGGAAGGAGGCCGCGGCCAGGAAGCTCTCGGTGTTCAACGACGCTTTGGTCACACCCAGGAGCACCGTGTCGCCGCGGGCCGCCGTGCGACCACGCTCGATCAAGCGCCGGTTCACCTCGTCGAACTTGAAGCGATCTACCAGTTCACCGGGCAGGAACTCGGTGTCGCCGGTGGCGCGCACGCGCACCTTGCGGATCATCTGGCGCACGACCACCTCGATGTGTTTGTCGTGAATGTTCACACCCTGCGATCGGTACACCTTCTGCACTTCTTCCATCAGGTAGAGCTGGCAGGCCTCGCGACCCTGGATGCGCAGCACTTCCTTGGGGTTCTTGGCGCCTTCGGTCAACTGTTGACCTGATTTCACCACGTCGCCCTTGTCCACACGCAGGCGTGCGCTCGGTGGAATCGGCTGTTCCCAGACGCTGGTCTCTTCGCGTCGCGCTACGGCCAGCCAACCATCTTCGGTTTCTTCGATGAAGACATGGCCGTCCATGCCCGCGGTGATGCTGATCGGCTCGCCGGTCTCTTCGTTGAAGGCCGTCGCTAACGGCGTGTCGGCCTGTACGCGATCGCCATCGGCCACGGTCAGGCGGAAGTGTCGCGGAATCTGGCGTTCCTGCGACAGCAGCTTGGTGTTGGTCACTTTCAGCTTGCGCTGCTCACCTTCCCAGTAGATGTCCACCGTGCCGTCAATCTCGGCAATGACGGCTTCACCCTTGGGCGTGCGCGCTTCGAACAACTCTTCGACGCGCGGTAGACCTTGTGTGATGTCCTCCGTGCCCGCCACACCGCCGGTGTGGAAGGTGCGGAGGGTCAATTGGGTGCCTGGTTCGCCGATGGACTGAGCTGCGATGATGCCAACCGCTTCGCCTTGGCGGATGATGCCGCCGCGGGCCAGGTCGCGTCCATAGCAGGTGGCGCACAGGCCAAAAGTCAGCGTACAAACCAGGGGTGAACGCACATACGCGCGGGCAACTTTCGCCGCCACGATCGCGGCCACGGCCACTTCGTCAATCATCTGGCCTTTTTCGACGATCACCTCGCCGGTCTGCGGGTGCAGGATGTGCCCGGCCGCATAGCGGCCCACCAGGCGTTCGCCGAACGCTTCGCCGATTTGCTTACTCACCGAGGCTTCAATCCAGATGCCGGCGTCGGTGCCGCAGTCGTCCACCGTAATGATGACATCTTGGGCCACGTCAACCAGGCGCCGGGTGAGATAACCCGCATCGGCCGTGCGCAGCGCGGTGTCAGCCAGACCCTTGCGCGCGCCGTGTGTGCTCAAGAAGTATTCCAACGCGGTCAGGCCCTCGCGGAAGTTGGAGCGAATGGGCAGCGGAATGATGCGGCCCGAAGGGTCAGCCATCAAGCCGCGCATACCGGCCAACTGGCGGATAGGCGTCACACCGCCCTTGGTCGCGCCGCTGATCGCCATCGCGCCCAGCCCCTCCAGCGGGTCGAGCTGCGCCTTCACCGCCTGCGTGAGGTCATCGGTGGCGCGTGTCCACAGTTCCACGATGCGGTTGTACTGCTCTTCCTCGGTGATCAAGCCACGGCGGTATTGCCGCTCAGCCTTCTCCACCTCAGACGTGGTGTCCTGAATGATCTGTTGTTTGATTTCCGGCACCTTGATATCGCTCACGGCAATGGTCATGCCGCTGCGCGTGGCGTAGATGAAGCCCAGCTGCTTGATCTTGTCCACCAGGTCGGCTGTCTTCTGCACGCCCAGGCGTTGGTAACAGTCCGCGACCACCGTGTTGACCGAGCCTTTGTCCATCACCTTGTTCACGAACTGGATTTCCCGCGGCAGGTTCATGTTGAACAGGGCGCGGCCGACCGTGGTGTTGATCATGCCGTCCAGACGCGGGGCCTCCGCGGACACGCCGATGCGCAACAGGCGTGCGCGAATTTCCTCGGTGTGGCCCGCCACCGGCGATGGCGCGCCCAGGGCGGCCTGGTGCATCTTCTCAACTACCTCAGCGGCCGTTTTTACGCCGGATGCTTCCAACGCAGCATGAGCCTTTTCGCTGAGGTGCAGGTCGCTGAGCGAGACGTCGCGCAGCCAGTCGTGGTAGCGCAGTCGAATAGGCGCGCGCAGGTCAACTATGCCCAGTTCATAGGCCAGCTTGACCTCGTCCATGTCGCCAAAGGCCTTGCCGTCACCCTTCGCGCCTGGTTTTTCTGTTGTCAGCCAGTACATACCCAGAACCATGTCCTTCGACGGTCCGACGACCGGTTCGCCGCTGGCGGGCTTGAGCAGGTTGTGCGACGACAGCATGAGATCACGCGCCTCGCGCACCGCTTCATCGCTCAGCGGCACGTGCACGGCCATTTGATCGCCGTCGAAGTCGGCGTTGAACGCCGAACAGACCAGCGGGTGAATCTGAATGGCGTTGCCTTCAATGAGCACGACTTCGAAAGCCTGAATGCCCAGGCGGTGCAGGGTGGGCGCGCGGTTGAGCAGCACCGGCCGATCACGCGTGACCTCTTCCAGTACGTCCCATACTTCGGGGCTGAGGCGGTCCACCAACCGCTTGGCGCTCTTGATATTGTGCGCGTAGTTGGCTTCCACCAGCTTGCGCATGACGAAGGGCTTGAACAGCTCCAGCGCCATCTTCTTCGGCAGGCCGCACTGGTGCAGGGCCAGCGTGGGGCCGATCACGATGACCGAGCGGCCAGAGTAGTCTACGCGCTTACCCAGCAAGTTGCGGCGGAAGCGCCCCTGCTTGCCCTTGAGCATGTCGCTCAGGCTCTTCAGCTTACGCTTGCCGCTGCGACTGACCGCGCGGCCGCGACGGCCGTTGTCAATCAGGCTATCCACCGCTTCTTGCAGCATTCGCTTCTCGTTGCGCACAATCACATCAGGCGCGCCCAATTCCAGCAGGCGGCGCAGGCGGTTGTTGCGATTGATCACGCGGCGATACAGGTCGTTCAGGTCGCTGGTGGCAAAGCGTCCGCCATCCAACTGCACCATGGGGCGCAGATCAGGCGGGATGACGGGCAGCACTGTCAGAATCATCCATTCTGGCCGATTGCCCGACTTGCGGAACGATTCGACCACACGCAGACGCTTGGCCGCCTTCTTGCGGCGCTGCTTCGACTTACTAATCCGAATTTCATGCCGCAGTTCCTTGGCCATCTTGTTCAGGTCAATGCGCGCAATGACATCACGAATGGCTTCTGCGCCCATCGCGGCCTCGAACAGACTGCTCCAACGCTCTTGAAGTTCTCGATAGCGCGTTTCGGTCAGCAGATCGAGTTCTTTGATGCTCTTGATCTCAGCCACGTCC
Organism: Candidatus Amarolinea aalborgensis; assembly: GCF_900491745.1. Lineage (NCBI taxonomy): Bacteria > Bacillati > Chloroflexota > Caldilineae > Caldilineales > Candidatus Amarolineaceae > Candidatus Amarolinea > Candidatus Amarolinea aalborgensis. The sequence continues at coordinate 133,968 of NZ_UETR01000007.1, forward strand.
GCGTCATGGGTGACGCGCAGTTTTTCCTTCTCGCGTTCCACGTCGCGACGCTGACTCTCGCTTTTTTCAGCCACTTCATGGCGGAAGCGGTCGCGTCGCGACGCCGCCTGCAAACCAATCTGCGCCTTGTCTTGGTTGCCAGACTCCTGCAGCTCGCTCAAACGCTTCTGCATGCTGTCATTCAGCCGCGTCAACGACTGACGGTCAATGGTCTCACCGGCGGCAATCAAAGGATCGCTGAGCCAGGGCAGCTGCACCGCCGCGGCCGCCACTTTGCCAATCTGGCCTTCCAGTTGGCGCTGAATTTGGCCGGCCGTGCTCATGGCCTCATTCGTCTTGCGCGACATTTCGTCATCCACATCGCCCACGCGTCGCGCTTCTTCTCCGTCGAGGCGGGCCAGGGCATCGGCCAGGCGGTGTTCGTAGTCGGCCAGCTTTGTCTGCAGGTCATTTTCCATGCGCTGCAGCTTGAGATTCAGATCTCGGTCGCGGCGCTGAACCATGCGCGCGCGCGCCTCTTCATCTACGTGCGTAATGATAAACTGCGCAAAGTAGAGCACGCGCTCCAGGTTGCGCGGCGAGATGTTCAGCAGGAGACCCAGGCGGCTGGGAACCCCCTTGACATACCAGATATGGCTCACTGGCGAAGCCAGCTCGATGTGCCCCATACGCTCGCGACGCACACGGCTGGGCAGCACTTCGACGCCGCACTTATCGCACTTGATGCCCTTATAGCGTACGCGTTTATACTTGCCGCAGTAACATTCCCAGTCCTTCGTCGGCCCAAAAATCTTCTCGCAGAACAAACCATCACGTTCGGGCCGCAGCGTCCGGTAGTTGATCGTCTCTGGCTTCAGAACTTCCCCATGTGACCAGGAGCGAATCTGCTCCGGCGACGCCAGACTGATCCGAATCGCATCAAAATCGTTAACTTCCACGGTTTCCCCCTATCGAAATGCGGAACGATGAACGCCGCGTGCGAAGCTAATCGCTCAGCGCGCGGCCTTCAGCATTTCTTAGTCGCGTCCGGCCATTGGCCCTGGCAAACTCAGGCTGAATCCCAGCTTGGGCAGACGCTCGTCAGTGTCTTCCTTACCAAACTGGATGACCTCGTCCTTCTCGTTGATGACTTCAACCGCCAGACCAAGGGATTGCAGCTCTTTCACCAGCACGCGGAACGATTCCGGAACGCCTGGCGCGGCAATTGGCTCGCCCTTGACGATGGATTCATACGTCTTGACGCGCCCGGTCACGTCGTCAGACTTGACTGTGAGCATTTCCTGCAAGATGTGGGCCGCGCCGTAGGCTTCCAGCGCCCACACTTCCATTTCACCAAATCGCTGACCGCCGAACTGCGCCTTGCCGCCCAACGGCTGCTGGGTCACCAGGGAGTATGGACCGGTGGAGCGAGCATGGACTTTGTCTTCAACCAGGTGCGCCAACTTGAGCATGTAGATGATGCCTACCGTCACTGGGCGGTCGAAGCGTTCACCCGTGCGACCGTCGCGCACCACCAGTTTACCGGTCGTCGGTACGGGCCAGCCAACTTTGAGGCTGATCTTCTCCGCGGCTTCAAGCAGCGCCAGGTCGTTCAAGGCCAGGGTCTCCTGAACGGCGTCTGGATCGTAGTACTTGATCCATTCGTGCAAACAGGTGTCAATGGCCAGGCTGTCTGCACGGTCGCGATCCTCGCGATGATACGGAATATCTTCGAACACCAGCATCGCGTCGGGATCATAACCGCGATCCACCAGCCATTCGCGCAGGTTGGCGCGACGGGCATACGTTCGATCCCGGAAGATCTGTTCAGGGTCGTAGCCGCGGTTCGATAGAAAATCAATCAGGAAGCGCGTGCGGGCATCGGCGTCATCTTCGATTTCTTCCGCCGGAATGCCCTGCGCGGCGACCCATGGCCACGCGCTCTGCGATGCATCGCGCCAGGCCAGGTCAATCAACCACGCGCGTGCCAGTTCGGCTTCGATCTCGCGCTCTTTTGCGCCGTCGAACACGGGCGTATTGGTGCGGAAGCCCAGCCGTTCAGCCGCGTAGCCCAGGTGTGTTTCAAGCACCTGTCCAATGTTCATACGTGCAGGCACGCCCAGTGGGTTGAGAATGATGTCCACTGGCGTGCCATCTTCGAGATACGGCATGTCTTCCACCGGCACGATCTTGGAGATGACGCCCTTGTTGCCATGACGGCCGGCCATCTTGTCGCCTTCCATGATCTTGCGGCGCTGCGCCACGCTGACGCGCACCATCTTCTCCACGCCGGCCGGCAGATCGCGGTAGTCATCGCGGCCAAAGACCTTGATGTCCACAATTTTGCCTTTTTCACCGTGCGGCAAACGCAGCGAAGAGTCCTTGACTTCGCGCGCCTTTTCGCCAAAGATCGCGCGCAGTAGTTTCTCCTCTGGGGTCAACTCAGTTTCGCCCTTAGGCGTGATCTTGCCAACCAGGATGTCGCCAGGCCCAACTTCCGCGCCGATGCGAATCACGCCTTCTTCGTCCAGATCTTTCAAGGCGTCTTCGCCCACGTTGGGGATGTCGCGGGTAATTTCTTCAGGCCCCAGTTTCGTGTCGCGCGCTTCCACTTCGTGTTTTTCAATGTGAATGGAGCTGTACTTGTCTTCCATCACCATGCGTTCGCTGATCAGGATGGCGTCTTCATAGTTGCCGCCGTCCCAACTCATGAAAGCCACCAGCACGTTTTGGCCCAGGGCCAATTCACCGACCTCGGTGGAACTGGAATCGGCCAAGACCGTGCCCTTGCGCACCCATTGGCCCTTGCGCACAACCGGCCGCTGATCAATGCAGGTAGACTGATTGGAGCGGTTGAACTTGCGCAGCGAATAGACGCGACGGGAGCCGTCTTCCTCCAGGATCGTTACATCACGCCCGGTGACGCTGGCAACCTCACCCGGCGCGCGCGCAACTACAACCTGGCCGGAGTCCACGGCAGCCTGGTATTCCATGCCCGTGCCCACAATCGGCGCTTCTGGGCGCAGCAGCGGCACGGCCTGGCGCTGCATATTCGATCCCATCAGGGCGCGGTTGGCGTCATCGTGTTCGAGGAACGGAATCAACGCCGCGGACACACTGACGCTCTGCTTGGGCGACACGTCCATCAGTTCAATGCGTTCTGGCGTTTCGAACAAGAAGTCCTTGCTGTGGCGCGCAGACGCACGCGGGTTTTGAAACTCGCCGCGACTGTTCAGCGCCGCGCTGGCCTGCGCAATGGAGGAATCCTCTTCCTCATCCGCCGTGGCGTACATGACCTCAGTCGTCGCGTGTGTCTTGACGCGCACTTCCGGGTAGGCGTCGCTGTAGGTGGCGATCAATTCGGCCAGCTCTTGGCTAATTTCCGTCTCCGGTTCGGCGATCACCTCTTTGCTCGTCGGATCCACCAATCGTTCGCGCAACGTGCGGCCCACCAGGCGGTCTGCGCTGTTGAGCACGCTGCTGATTACCCGGCGGTAAGGCGTCTCGATGAAGCCATACTCGTTGACGCGGGCGAACGTTGCCATCGAACCAATCAACCCGATGTTGGGTCCCTCTGGCGTTTCGATGGGACAGATGCGGCCATAGTGGCTGTGGTGCACGTCGCGCACGTCGAAACCGGCGCGCTCACGGCGTAGTCCACCGGGCCCCAGGGCGCTCAGGCGGCGCTTGTGCGTCAATTCAGCCAGCGGGTTGGTCTGATCCATGAACTGGCTGAGCTGGCTGCCGCCAAAAAACTCACGCGTCGCAGCCACCACCGGCCGGATGTTGACCAGAGCCAGGGGGGTGATCTGCTCCGGGTCGCGCGTGCTCATGCGCTCGCGCACCACCCGCTCCATGCGCAGCAGGCCGATGCGCAGCTGATTCTGAATCAGCTCGCCAACCGTTTTTACGCGCCGATTGCCCAGGTGATCAATATCGTCTTCAGCATACACCCCGTTGTTGACCTGGATGATCCGCTTGATCACGGCCACCAGGTCTTCTTTGGTCAGGATGCGGGTTGCCAACGGCACATGCGTTTCGGCGCCCAGGCGCTTGTTAAGCTTATAGCGCCCCACTTTGCCCAGGTCATAGCGCCGCGGCACAAACAGCAGGTTCTGCATAAAACTGCGCGCATTCTCTTCGGTTGGCGGATCGCCGGGGCGCAGTTTCTTGTAGAATTCCAGCAGCGCATCGCGCACACCTTTGTCTGCATCTGCCCGATTTGGCGTCGAGGTTGGATCGCGTTCCAGGGTGGCGTTGATGTACGGATGATCGGGCACCGTGTCCACATCTTGGAACAGTTCATAGATTTCTTCATCGCTGCCAAAGCCAATGGAGCGCAGCAGAATCGTTACCGGCAGCTTGCGCTTGCGGTCAACCTTAACCGAAATCACATCGCGCTTGCTGGTTTCGAATTCGAGCCAGGCGCCGCGGCTAGGAATCAGTTTGGCCGCACACAGCTCGCGCCCGGTGGTGCGGTCTTCATCCACCTTGAAATAGACGCCGGGTGAGCGAATAAGCTGGCTCACCACCACGCGCTCCGCGCCGTTGATGACAAAGGTGCCATTTTCGGTCATGAGCGGGAAATCGCCCATGAAAACGTCCTGTTCAGGAATCTCCCCCGTCGCTTTATTGATCAGACGCACCTTGACCCACAGCGGGGCCGAGAAGGTCATGTCGCGATCACGACAGTCTTTTTCTGAATACTTTGGTTCACCAAACCAGAAATCACCAAAATGCAACTCTAATTGCTTATTGAAACTGACAATCGGCGAAATCTCTTCGAGTAATTCGCGTAATCCCTCTGACTTGAACCATTCAAACGCTTCCAACTGGACTTCAATCAACGGTGGAAGGGGATGAACATCATGGATGCGACCATAGTTCTTGCGAAAAGCCGGTGTGCTCTGGCGACCAGTGGCGAAGTTCGTCATGCGCTCTCCACTCCTTAACTCAGGCTTGCAGCAACCGATGCAACGGTTGTGCAATCGGTCAATCAATTAGCAGGATATTCGGGAGGCAATACTGGCCTGCTTTTGTCCTTGATATTGCCCACTTAACAACAAATAACCCATCTTGCGGATAGGTCTTCGTGACCCAATTCCTCCGCGGATGGGTTTCTCTTGACAACCATGTCAGCAAATAGGTCATGGACAACGTGCAGGTACATCACGTGCAAGCTGCAATTGTAACACGAACGACGCGCTGTGTCAAAAATGGCGCACATCCTGCGCATCCTGCACAGCAATCAACCCGCAAGGCAATCGGCGATCAGCGCCGACACATCGCCGCCGCCGTTGCCCGGGCGCAGCCAAACCAGGAACTCGATATTGCCAGCCGGCCCCGTGATGGGCGAGCGCATCAGCCCCAGAATGTCCAACCGTTGGCTCTGCGCCCAGGTCAAAGTCTGTTCAAGCACGGCGTGGTGGACGCGCGGATCTCGGACGACGCCTCCCTTACCCACCTGCTGCCTGCCGGCCTCGAACTGCGGCTTGACCAACGCGATCACGCTGCCGTGCGGAACCTTGAGCCAGGGCAAGACGGCAGGGATGACGAGGTTGAGGCCAATGAAAGAGACGTCAATCGTGACCAAATCCACCAGGCCGGCGCCCGGCAGTTCGGTCAGGTAGCGCACATTGGTGCGCTCCAACACGGTGACGCGCGCATCCTGGCGCAGTTTCCAAGCCAATTGCCCATAACCGACGTCAATCGCGGTCACGTGCGCGGCCCCTCGCTGCAGCAAGCAGTCGGTAAAGCCGCCGGTCGAGGCGCCCACGTCAGCGCAGGTCATCCCGTGCACATCAACGCCGAACTGATCGAGCGCCGCCGCCAGTTTTGCGCCGCCGCGACTCACGAAGGCCGGTCCTTGCTGCACAGTCACGCGCGCGGTCGTTGGCACCAGGACGCCAGCCTTATCGCTGACGCTGCCGTCAACCAATACTTGTCCGGCCAGAATCAGCCCACGCGCCTGTGTGCGGTTGACGGCCAGGCCCGCTTCGACCAGCAGACTGTCCAAACGCTGCTTACTCACGCACTTTCATCTCGCTTCAGGGGGAAATGATGCGGCAAAAAAAGATAGCGCTGCGCCAGGTTGGGCTGCCACATGGTTTGACGAAGCGGGCGCTTTCGGGTAAGATGTTGCCCTATGTCTGAAGTCACCACAACGCATGTCAGCGGTAATCTAGGCGCAACCCTGCGTCATCTTCTCAAGGCAATGCGGCCCCGACAGTGGACAAAGAACGTCTTTGTTTTTGCCGCCTTGGTTTTCGATGGACAGCTCTTTGGCCTCGATTCATTCTTGCGCACCCTGGCGGCCTTTGCCTGCTTTTGCCTTATTTCCAGCGCTGGCTATCTGATCAACGACCTGGCCGACATCGAAAAGGATCGGCAGCATCCGACCAAACGCCTGCGGCCGTTGGCGGCCGGCACGCTGCAGCCCTGGGTAGCCGTTGCGGCCGCGGCGATCTTTGTTCTCGTCTGTTTACCAGCTGCCTATGTGCTCGATGGCCGCTTCAGTCTCATTCTGTTCGGTTACCTGGCTCTTACCCTTGCTTACACCTTCTACCTGAAGCATATCGTCATCGTTGACCTGATCGTGGTGGCGGCCGGTTTCGTGCTGCGCGTCGCTGGCGGCGTGGCCGTCATTCGGGTGGCCCGTTTCTCGCCGTGGATGTATGTGTGCATGGCCCTGCTGGCATTGTTCATGATCATGGGCAAACGTCGCCACGAATTGAGTCTGCTGGCCGAAAGCGCTTCTTCGCATCGTGCGATTCTGGAAGACTACACCGTGCGCTTTCTCGATGAGATGATTGCCATGGTCACCGCGTCGTTGGTGATGGCCTATTCTCTCTACACTTTCTCCGCGCCCAACATGCCAGCCAATCATGCCATGATGCTGACCATTCCCTTTGTGCTGTACGGGCTTTTCCGTTATCTCTATCTGATTCACGTGCAGGGCAAGGGCGGCGCGCCGGAAGAACTTCTCCTACGTGACTGGCCGCTGCTGATGGATGTCGTCCTCTGGGCTGGCGTTGTCGTGGCCGCGCTCTATTTCATGCGCTAGTACATCGGTTCAGCTTTGTCGAGACAAGCCGAACGACGGAAGTTGACGAACGCGTGTTCGCCCGAACTTCCGTCGTTCACAACAAGTCGTTTACGCGCCTCGCTCGCCGGCGCCATTCTCTTGCACGAATTGACGCCACGGCCCGCTCATGCCATCATCGGTGACGCCATAGTAAACATGCAGTGTATCGCCGACGCGCTGCACGAGGTCGTAACGCATCTTCCCCGCACGTTTGCTGGCCTGCCAGAGGCCGATGTCGCCAATCCACTTCACCATCTCTACCTGCAGCGGATTGGTTTCATGTTGGGCGATCGCGTAACTCCACAACTTGCGCGCAGATTTCGGCGTGACGTTGCGGATGACCCCGCCATTCCGCAGGTCCTTAATGACATAACTGGTGGTGCCGCGTCCGACTTCGATTTCCAGGATCTCTACACCGACCCGAGGCGGCCGTAAGCTGCCGTCTTCGGGCGCTGACAGTTCTGGCAGCGTCCCTGCCATCTCCTCTGTTTCATCGTAGGGGGGCGGCTCGGTCTCTGGCGCAGACGGCGCCTGATGTACTGCTGCGGGCGGCGGCGTTGGTTCTGCCGCGGCGGCAGGTGCGGTCGTTTCAGCGGCCGCCTTAGCCCGGCGGCGCGGGGTTTTGGCTGGCGCGGCTTTGATCGCCGCAGCTTCCACGAGCAGCTGCGCGCGCAGTTGATCGCTCAGCGTCGCGCGCACAAGCTGGAAAATCTCATCACGCACCGCCATGCTGGTTTCGGCTTCCTGGCGCACATAGATTTTATTGTCATCCAGGCAGTAGGGCTTCTCTTTGCCCTCCGCAACCATCACCCGCAGCACAGGGCGCCCTTGCGATTCCAACACGTCAACGTTGGCGTCAAGCGGCGGTACAATTTTGCGCTGGATCTCGGTCTTGAGCGTCGCGATCGCCTCTTCGGCTCCTTCGACGCCCGTGGGCACACCCTTGCGCGTCGCGCTGACGCCTACGTAGACTGTGCCGCCGTTGGTGTTGGCAAAAGCCACCACATCGCTCAGAATCGCCGTCAGTCGTCCTCCCGAACGCGTCCAGGTTTCATGGAACGACTGTACGATGTTGGGGCCTTGTTCGCGTGCCGCGGCAATGTAGTCGAAGGGCTCTTTCTTCGGGCGATAGGGCCGCGTGAGAGCAAAGTCGTTCCCTTTGAGCACCTCGCAGATGGCTTCATAGGCGATCTCGGGTAAGGAAATCTCCGTCGTGCGATCGCCAATGCCCAAGACGTGCTTGTCGCCTGAGGAACGGTGCAGCCGATGCGCATCCGATCCCTGGATGCAGTGCATTCGTCGTGGATATTCCGGCTTGGAGCCGTTGTAAAAGCTGTCGGTTGCGCGCCGGCTGCGGCTGTCCAGATCGGTCACTTCCAACGCATGCAGGTGTACGTCCTGGGTGTAGGCGATTTTGGTTTGGCCCCCAAAGGGGAAATCGCGCATGGCAACGCCGTGCGTTGAATTGGCATGCGCTGCAATGACCAGGCCCCCCGCTTCATCAATCAGTTTGTAGGCGGTCAAGACATCGGTAGTAGCGCCGACCTCCGTGGAGCCGACATCTAGTTTGGAAGGCGGAACATTGAGGCGCAGCAGGAGCAGTTCCAGTTCGCGCACCGAGGTTTCTGGCCGAAAAATGGCGAGGACATGAAAGCCGAACGTGGCCGTAAATTCAAAACCGGGCAAGACCAAGAGCTTGTTGCCGATGCGCCGGTATTCGTCGAGCGTACGTTTTTCTTGCGGGCGTAGGCGTCCCTCTCGCTCCAGCCAGTCCAGGCGCTCGATGTCCTGGCGCAGATGAGCGATGCCCGCTACGGTATTGTGATCGGTAATGGCGACAATATCGAGGCCGCGAGCCTCGGCTTTTTGCAGCCAATCAAGATAGGTGGCGCTTGGCTCCTGCCAATCGGCCGAGGCCGGTGTGTGCAGGTGCAAATCCATTCGCCACCACTGACGTTTAGCATTCTTTTTAGTTGCCAAATTGAACAAACCTCTCCTTCTAGGTCAAACGCAACACGCGTTCTCCTGAAGAAGGGCTATCCGGCCTGGTCACCTGGCGCACTGCGCATGACAACGGCTGTGACAGCGTGCTGCTCCCAATCTCAACCGCCGGTCGTCGCGAACGCGTGATGCGTCGCGACCGCCGCCGGTGATGGCATCAATGGTCGCAGACTACCGCTGACGATGACAGCCAGCGCGCAACAAAGACTACAGTCAGTTTACGTAACAGAACTTACGCGACCTGAGGGGGAGGCCGGGCCTGCACTCCGCTGCGGTTGGCAGCGATGCTGGCCCAGGCGCAAGGCAGTGGTTCGCGACGACTCGGCCGGGCTCTCCCTAAATCAACTATTTGGGATGGCCGGCCCGCGCGCCGCGCAACTGCCTTGTGCAGTTGGCGCTCTTAACCGATCAAATCACGGTGTAAGCAGGTTAAATAAACGATGATGTTCGATACTCGCTGCCAGGGTCCAATATCGCTTAAAATACGAGTCTCCGGCAACAAATCGTGAACACCCTGCGGGTCTGTGGCAGGTGCCCAACAGCGGGCGGAAGGCCACTTCTTCAAATATCCCACATGGTCATGCCGCGCATGTACCGCGTGGGCTTAAATACAATCCTTCTTATGATGCATGGTTTGATCAAAAAATGTTGTTGGCATGGTTCCCAAAATTCGTCATCCATACCTCGTTTTTCACTATTCGGCGCTGAATCGGTCCTGCGCATCGGTCTAGACTGCGATTTCGCCGACAACGGTCTGGTCTGGACTGGCATCATGGTCACGCGTACCTGCCGGCTCCAGCGCGGCGTTGAACACGTCGGACACCGATTCGACCAACACAAAGCGCATCTTTTGGCGCACCTCGTCTGGCAGTTCATCGAGGTCCGGCTCATTGCGCTTGGGCATGATCACCGTATCCAGCCCAGCGCGTGATGCGGCCAGCGCCTTCTCCTTCAATCCGCCAATGGGAAGCACTTGCCCACGCAGCGTGATCTCGCCGGTCATGGCCACATTGGAGCGCACGAGACGCCCAGTCAGCAAAGACGCGAGGGCCGTGGCCATGGTCACGCCGGCCGACGGGCCATCTTTGGGGACCGCGCCCGCCGGAATGTGCAGATGGATGTCGCTCTTGCTAAAGAAATCCTCGTCCACGCCCAGTTCGCGACTCACGGAACGAACGTAACTCAGCGCAGCCTGTGCTGACTCCTTCATGACCTCTCCCAGTTGTCCGGTCACGGTGAAGCCCTTGGTGCCTGCCATGCGCGTGGCTTCGATGAACAGAATGTCGCCCCCTACCGCCGTGACGGCCAGGCCAGTCGCCACGCCAGGGCGATCGGTTCGTTCCGCCACTTCGTTGTAGAACTTGGCTTTGCCCAGGTGCTCAGCCAGGTTCTCCGCCATAATAGTCACACTGGGCAATGTTCCATTCCCGTTAGAACCTTGTTCGGCCGCGCGGGTGGCGATCTTACGACAAATCTTGCCGATCTGGCGTTCCAACGAGCGTACGCCGGCCTCGCGCGTGTGATCCGAGATCATGCGGTGCAGGGCGCCCTCGTCGAACGCCACTTCGCTGGCGTGCAGACTGTTCTCGCGCAGCTGCCGCGGGATCAAGTAGCCCTGCGCGATTTTCACCTTTTCCAACTCGGTGTAACCAGAGAGCTGCAGGATCTCCATGCGATCGAGCAAAGGCTCCGGAATGGTTTCCAGCCAATTGGCCGTTGTGATGAAAATCACCTGCGACAGGTCGAACGGCACATCCAGGTAATGGTCGCGAAATTCGCTGTTTTGCTCTGGGTCCAGCACTTCCAGCAGGGCGGCCGACGGGTCGCCGCGGAAGTCGCGCCCCAGCTTGTCAACCTCGTCGAGCATGAACACAGGATTACGGCTTTCCACGCGGCGCAGCATCTGCAAGATACGCCCCGGCATGGACCCGATGTAGGTGCGGCGGAAGCCGCGCACCTCGGCCTCGTCGTGGATGCCGCCGAGCGCCAGGCGCACGAACTTGCGTCCGAGCGCGCGCGCGATCGAAAGGCCGAGGCTCGTTTTGCCCACACCTGGCGGGCCGACGAAGCACAGAATGACGCCCTCGCGCTGCTTACGAATCAGGTCTGGGTGTTCATCCTCAAGTGTGAACTGGCCTTTGCGTTCCACGCGCAGCTTGCGCACGGCCAGGAATTCGAGAATGCGCTCCTTGATCTCTTTGAGATCATAGTGATCCTCGTCCAACACCTGGCGCGCATGCACAATGTCCAGGTTGTCTTCCGTCACCTGCTGCCAGGGCAGACTGACAATCCAATCGAGGTAGGTCTTGATGACGCCATACTCTGCGGCCTGCGGCGGCATCTTGCGCAAACGATCCAACTCCCGCTTGGCTTCTTTCTGCGCCTCCTCTGGCATGCCCGCCTTGGCAATACGTTCTTCCAGGTCCTTGACCTCGGCCGCCTGTTCATCCTCTTCGCCCAATTCTTTCTGGATGGCCTTAAGCTGCTCGCGCAGATAGAACTCGCGCTGCATCTTTTCCATTTCGTTCTGAGCTTCGGATTGAATCTTGCGCCCCAACTCCAACACTTCCAACTCTTTGGAGAGGAGGGCGTTGAGCTTGGTCAATTTGTCGCGCACATGGTTGATTTCCAGGATTTCCTGGGCGTCAGCCAGATCGAGGCGCAGGCTGGATGCGATCAGATAGACGAGCTGGCGCGCATCTTCCACATTCATGGCCGCCATTTCCAATTCGTCTGGCAAATGCGGCACCAACTGGATCAAGCGTCGGAACAGGTCTTGCGCGTTGCGCGACAGCGCCTCGATTTCTACCGAGTCTTCTTCTTCATCCACTGCGGCCATGACCCGCGCGCGCAGGAAAGGCTCTTCCTGAATATAACGCGTGACTCGAATGCGCTCCAGGCCCTGCACAATCAGGCGGATGGTGCCGTCTGGGGCGCGTAGGAGTCGGTGCACCACGGCCGCCGTTCCAATCTCATAGAGATCGGCGGGCGTTGGCTCCTCTTTTTCGGGGTCACGGCTTGTCACCAGGCCAATCACACGACTGTCGTCGGCAGCCGATTCGATCAATCGAATCGAACGCTCCTGACCGATTGTCAGCGGCAGCCACATCATGGGGTAGACCACCACCCCGCGCAAGGGTAGAATCGGCAAATCGTTCGGAATATGGCTCTCGTCATCAATCCCGTTGACCCGCGGCGGGGAAACAGGCTCGATCACGGTATTATTTTCATCAACTGATTTCTTGCGTCCACGATCGCGTCCAAATAACGGCACGATCAACCTCCTCATTTGGCAACAGAGTACAAAGGTGAATTGTACCACAAGGCGCGGTGGGCGGCAATCACGGTTGGAGAGCTTGATAATTCTGAGCGATGGCCCCGGGTGTGAAGCCGGGCTGGGAGGCAATCAAAAGCCCCTGGGCGATTCGGCGAAACCGGTTACATCGGGTAAAATCACGACTTGAGCGCAAGGCCGGCCCAATGTACACGACACAGCAAGGAGCAAAGAGATGGAGAAGATGAGCGAATCCGCGACAAGGCGCCTCACGGAGGAGAGCCTCGCCCAGTTTGCAGAAGACCTGGCGGCGGACAGCGCCGCCCCTGGCGGCGGCAGCGCGGCCGCCCTGGCCGGGGCCTTGGCGGCCGCGCTGACCGCGATGGTGGGCCGATTGACAGCCGGCCGACCAAAGTTTGCAGGCGTGGATGCCGCGATGCGCGCGATCATACCCCAGGCCGATGCGCAGCGCCGCGCGCTGTTGGCTCTGGTGGATGCCGACGCCGCAGCGTTCGAGGAGGTGATGGCCGCCTTCCGCTTGCCTAAGGAGAGCAGCGAGCAGAAAGCCGCGCGCACCGCCGCCATTCAGGCGGCCTACCGCCGGGCCGTGGACGTACCGCTGCAGACGTTGACTGCCGCAGCCGATCTGCTGCGTTTGCTGGTGATCGTGACTGAGGTTGGCAATCCCAATGCCATTTCCGATGGCGGAGTAGGCGCCTTGCTGGCTGAAGCTGCGGCGCAGGGCGCAGCCCTCAATGTGCGCATCAACTTGACCAGCATTCAGGATGAGTCCTTCACCACGGCGACCGCCGCCCGCGTGGATGACCTGCTGGCTCAAACGGCGCAGCTGCGCGGCCAGGCCCTGGCGCAAGTGATGCAGAGGCTAACCTCTTGACGCGTGCCGAGCCTGGCATGACGCAGCGGCCGCCGCGCGCGGCCCTGGTCTTCCTGCTCTATCTCGTCATCACCCTGGCGCTGACGTTTCCCCTGGTCGTGCACCTCGGCGATGCGATTCCGGGCGACAGTTTCGATGGCTGGCAGAACTATTGGAACTTCTGGTGGTTGAAGCAGAGCCTGGTTGATCTGCCGCGCAATCCGTATGTCACCGACATGCTGTACCATCCCACGGGGGTCAGCCTCTATTTTCACACCCTCAATCCGTTCAACGGCGTCGTGACCCTCCCGCTGCAACTTGCCGGTAACCTCTTCTTGGCGTACAACAGCGCCGTCCTGCTGGCTTTTGCTGCCGGCGGGCTGGGCGCGTATCTATTGACTCTGGCAACCTTCGCGCGTGGGGCTGTGTTTTCTGTCCCCAGGCCGCGGCCGTTCTGGCCGGCTTTTGTGGCGGGACTGATCTTCACCTTTTCGCCCTATCACCTGGCGCACCTGCTCGGCCACATGCAGTTGATCTCGTTGCAGTGGATTCCGTTTTATGTGCTCTACGTCGTGCGTGGACTGCAGCGCGCGCCGCGCGGCCCTCTCAGCCGCGCCGATCTGCTCAAGCCTGGTTTCTTCCTGCTTCTGGTCGGTTTGTGTGACTGGTACTATGTCCTCTACTGCCTCATCTTCACTGCCCTGGCCTTGCCCGCGGCCTGGCTGGCGCAATGGCGTGATCCGCGCCGCTCTGCCCGCAAGTTCATGACTGCGCTGCGCATGCTGACGGTGCCGCTTGCGTCCGGTCTTCTCTTCGCGCTCCTGGCCAGCCCCCTGTGGCTGCCGATGGTGCGCGAGGCGCGCGTTGCCAGCTTTATGGTGCCGCAGCGCAGCGAAGCGGTGCGCCTGTCGGCTGATCTCCTGGGTTTTCTGACCCCGCAAGGCTTTCATCCGTTGTGGGGGCAAGCCGTGCGCGCCTGGGCCGATCGTACCTTCACCAGCAGTTTCAGCGAATACACCATCTTTGCTGGCTTCGTTCCCCTACTTCTCGCCGGCCTTGGCGTCTTGTTCGACTGGCGCCGCGCGCGTTTTTGGCTGTTGGTCATGTTGACTTTTGGCATCCTGGCTCTCGGCCCCGTGCTGCACATCGCTGGCCGCGCCGACATCATGCCCGGCGGAAGCGCGCTGCCCTTGCCGTATGCCTGGCTCTACGATCATGTGCCCTTCATGAGCATCGCGCGCAGCGTGAGCCGTTTCGATGTGATGGTCATGCTGGCCCTGGGCTTGCTCGCCAGCCGCGGGACGGCTGCACTCGTGGCGCGCCGACATTGGTTGGGGCCATTGGCAGCCGTGTTGGTGTTGTTTGAATTTTGGCCCGCGCCTTATCCCCTGTCGCCGCCAGACACGCCCGCCTGGTACAACACCCTGGCGCAGACGCCCGGCCACGGCGCGGTGCTCAATCTGCCCATGAACTGGGATCGGCCGGGCTATTTGCTCTATCAGACAGTGCACGGCCGCCCATTGACCGTAGGTTACATCAGTCGCGATGACCCGCGCACACTGACCACGCGAGCGCCTGTCTTGCAATCGCTGCGCGCGCTGGGGCCTGATATTTTGGATGTTGACCTGGCGCGCGTGGGGCCAAGCGTTTTGAATTGGCTTGATGTGGAATGGGTGGTGCTCGATTTTTACAAAATGCCGGGTGAACGCGAACGCGCGCCTACGGTCATGATGGCCGAGGCTATTGTGGCCCATGAGGCGCCCGCGTATGAGGATGAACGGCTGAAGGTGTACCAGGTCACGCGGCCGGCGCAGCCGGCGCCTTTTGCTGTCCTGGGCGAAGGTTGGGGCGAACGCGTGACCAGCGGGGACGACGTGTGGCGCGTCCTTGCGCCCACCGCCACGCTGCAGATCGTGCACGGCGCGGCCGCCGCAGCCCTGCAGGTCACCGTCAGCGGCCCGGCTGGGGCCACGCTGCGCATACACGGGCCAGATGGCGGGGTGGTCACGCAGATAGCATTGCATGCGCCCTGGCAAACCATCACGGCGCCGTTGGCGTTGGCCGGCGATGCTGTTTTGACTCTCCAGCACGATGCGCCCACGGGCGCTGTGCGCGTGGCCCGGCTGGCCGTGCTGCCTGCGCGTAGGAATTGACGGTTTCACCGCCGGACAAAATCAGGCCGACGCGTCTTCGTTGGTGATTTCAAGCTCGCTAAAGACCCGTATCAGGTCTGTATGCGAGATGATGCCAACCAAACGACCGTTTTCCACCACCGGCACTGGATTGACGTTCTTTTCCACCATCAGGGTGGCCACCTCTTCCACGTCGGTATCAGGGTGGCAGGTCTTAACAGGCGTGGACATAATGTCGCGAGCGGTCGTGCCAAAGATGCGACGCACAATTTCCTGGTACTCGCGTTGGCCGCCGAGGGGGATTTGCGCGTCGAGCAAGGGCAAATAGCGGGGATAGTGCGGTCGGGCATGGCGCGCAATCAGATCTACTTCTTTGACAATGCCCACCATCGTATCGCCATCCATCACCGGCACGCCGCTGATGCCCAGCGTACGCAGGATGCGGGCAATTTCAGCAATGGGGGTGTCGGCTTGTACGATTACTACCTTGGTCGTCATGACGTCGCGGGCTTGCATGAGGCCCTCCTTGGGTATGATGCACCTTGATCTGCCAAATAGTCTACTACAACTATCTTACCAATCAATCGTGATTTGTGCAAGGCCATTAGCGCCCGTCCGGCCCACGCCGTTGGATTGCGCCCAGATTGCCGAGCCTGGCAGTCGCCTGATCCGTCGCCAGGCAGCGTTTTGCACTCTTCCCCCATCGGCGCGCCGTTTGACAAAACTGAAATCGGCGGGTACGATGAACGAAAAGGGATGATCATGCGACGAACCGTACGATGGATGACCTGCCTGCTGGCGCTGCTCGTGCTGGCTGCATGCAGCAACGATGACAAGACAGCCACGCCCTCTCCGCTCCCAACGCCCACACAGGCGATCACCGCAGCGCCTACGGCGACCATGACGCCGGATAGCGCGGCGGACACACCTGCGCTTGAGTTAGCGCCTGATGTCCAGGCCGCGATTGACGCCATGGGCCGCCTGATCAGTTACCGCACGCACACCCGGTACGATTTTTCCGAAAAGTCGAGCGCCAGCGTTGTCACTTCGGGCACGATCAGTATCACGGTGGAGTATGTGCAGCAGCCACAGGAAGCCCAGCGGATTCTGATGGAAGGCACGGGCCTGGGCGCTGAAGACGGCGACGCCGGTCGCATGGAGGCCATTCGCATCGGCGCGACGACCTGGACGAACCTGGGCGACGGTAATTGGATTCAATCGAGCGAGGATCCGGCAGCGCCCTTTCAGTCCGCCGGGCTGATCTATGACACGCCCGAGATGTTGGTCAGCATCGCGGATGCGCGTGCATTGGGCGCTGAAACGATCAATGGCCTGGTGAGCGATCACTATGAGTTCGATAAGCGCCATCTCAACATTGCTGCCATTGGCGAGATGGACGATGCCCAGGGCGAGTTTTGGCTGGCGCGTGAGGGCGGGTTCATCGTGCGTTATCGTTTGCAAGCGCATGGCAGCGACATCGAGTTGAGCGAGGGTGAGCGCGGGGAAGGCACGATCGCGTTGTTGTATGACGTGCTCGAAAGCAACGGGCCGGTGCACATCAGCGCGCCGCAAGCTGAGCTCGGCCCGCCCGGTTTTGCCGCCGGCGAATTTCCCTTGCCGACCGACGCGGAAACGAAGCTGACCAGCCGCAATTTCTCCTCATTTCTGACCGCGCAACCGCCCGCCCAGGTTGTGACTTTCTATCAGGACAGGCTGCCAGCCATCGGATGGCGTTTGCTGCCCGATGAAGGGTTTGCCTCGGCCGAGATCACCAGCCTGGTGTTCCAAAAGGCGAGCGACAAAATTGCCATCAGCATCACCCTGGATCAAGATACTGGTCATACCCAGATCCTGGTGTCAGCCGAAGACGCGCCGTAAATCGGCGTTCCACCCCCTCACGTCGGCGACTTGCTAAAGTCAAGTTTGCCTGGTAAAGTATCAGATAAAGGAGGCCGGTCGTGCCAATGATGTCACCGCGGCGCACCAAACATCGCGTCCCTCTTGGGCTCTATCGAAGCAAATGGGTGTTCACTGGCTGCCCGCATCAGGCGGGCGCGCTAAAGATGGAATGAACTTTGGTTTTCGATTTGGACAGAAGAGGAGAAGCAGATGACAACAGCAACATTACCCGCAACGACCACCGCGTCTGTCAAAGGCCACGTAACGCACGTGCTGCCGGGCGCGAAGTCAGCCATGTTTGTGGCACGCGACCACCTGGCGCTTTCGCCGTCTTATACACGGTCGTACCCTTTTGTGATTGATCATGGACGCGGGGCCGAGGTATGGGACGTAGACGGCAACCGTTTCATTGATTTCAATGCCGGCATTGCCGTGAACGCCACCGGCCACTGCCACCCGGCGGTGGTCGAAGCGATCAAGGCGCAGGCAGAGAAGTTCTTGCACTATTCGGGCACCGATTTTTATTACCCGGTGCAAATTGAGCTGGCGGAAAAGCTGGCGCAATTGGCGCCGATTAGCGAACCGTCGCTGGTGTTCTATACGAATTCCGGCGCTGAGGCGGTGGAAGCGGCGATCAAGCTTGCGCGCTACACCACGGGACGGCAGCGCCTGCTGGCGTTTCGCGGCGCGTTCCACGGCCGCACCATGGGCGCGCTGTCGCTCACGGCGTCGAAATATGTGCAGCGCCAGGGCTTTGCGCCTTTGATGCCCGGCGTGGAACACGTGGACTATGGTTACTGCTATCGCTGCCCGGTGAACTTGACCTATCCAGGCTGCGGTATCGAGTGCGTGCATCGGATTGACACCGAGGTATTCCGCACCAACGTGCCGCCGCAAGAGGTGGCCGCTATTTTTGTGGAGCCCGTGCAGGGTGAAGGCGGCTATGTCGTGCCGCCGCTGGAATGGATGCAGGCGCTGCGCGCGCTGTGTGACAAACACGGCATCCTGTTGGTGGCCGATGAGGTGCAGAGCGGTTTTGGGCGCACGGGCAAAATGTTTGCCATGGAGCACTTTGGCGTTGAGCCGGACATCATCTGCCTGGCCAAGGGGATTGCCAGCGGCATGCCCCTGGGCGCGATGGTGGCGCGCAAGCGCCTGATGACCTGGCCGCCGGGCGCGCACGCCAGCACGTTTGGCGGCAATCCGGTCTCGTGCGCTGCGGCCATGGCAACGATCCAGTTGATCGAAGATGAATTCCTGGAGAACAGCCGTGTGCAAGGCGAATACCTGAAGGCGCGTTTGCAGGAGATGGCTGAGCGTCACCCCACGATCGGGGATGTGCGTGGCCTGGGGCTGATGGTGGGGGCGGAATTGGTGAGCGATAAGCGAACGAAGGAACGCTATGGAGAACTGCGCAACGAGTTGGTGGATCAGTGTTACTTCCATGGCCTGCTCATTCTCGGTTGCGGTCCGAATACGATCCGTTTTGCGCCGCCGCTCATGATCCCACGTGATGTGATTGACGAGGGACTGGTCATTTTCGAGCGCGTGTTGAGCGAGCTTGAGGAAGTACACGGATTGGCGTAACGCCACTATACGGCAGCATGGTGCATGCTGACATAAGACAGAGATGGAACGCGAAAGGACGAACGAAGTGAACAATAATCACAATCATGATCACGATCATGATCACGAGCACGACGAGGATGAAGAAGGTGTGGAAATCATCGTGCTGAGCGATGAGGATGGCAACGAGGAGGAGTTTGCTCTCGTGGAGGTCATCACGGTGGCCGATCAGAACTATGCGGTGTTGACGCCGCTGGATGATGAAGAAGGCGACGAAACCGACGATGAGGGCGATTCCGTGGCCGATGAGTCGCCGTTGATGATTCTGCGCATCGAGCAAGAGGACGGTGAGGAAATTCTTGTCGAAATCGAAGACACAGACGAGTTCGAACGGGTGGTAGCCGCCTGGGAAGAGCAGACCGAGTAGCAAAAAGAGACGCCAGCTTGAGCTGGCGTCTCTTCTTTTTAGCTGGGGGATAGGGACTCGAACCCCAACACGCAGATCCAGAGTCTGCTGTCCTGCCTATTAGACGATCCCCCATTGCCGACGGCAGTGGGGGAATTTTAGCACAAGGGCCGCGCTGTGACAAATCTGTGGGGCGCGGCCAGAAATCAGGCGCGGCTCAGGCGAAGCGCCCCATGAACTTCTCAATCACGGTCACAAACTGGATCGGGGTCTCGTGCATGGGGTAATGGCCCGCATTGGACATCACATGCAGTTCTGCGTTGGGCAGCCATTGCATGATGGTGGCCTGCACGAATGCGGTCGGCACGCCGCCGTCATATTCACCCGTCATCGCGAGGAATGGCGTCTGGCAGCCAGCCACAGCGGCGGCAAAATCCTCGCCTGCCCACATGGTGAAATAGTCGCGATAAGCCTCTGGCGTGGTGGTGCGCAGCGATTCGCGAATCATGTGCTGTTCCCAAACCTTCGTATTGCGGTTGCCCGTCGTGACCATGCAAATCGTGCCGCGGTTGGCTGGAATCTCCCAGGCGGTCGAGAAAAGTTGATACCCGCCCTCATCCAGGTCAATGCGACAGGCCGGCACAGGGCAGACGCCCACCGCGGCCTTGAGGCGATCGCTGTGGTGCGCGCAGAGGTACTGCGCGACCTTGCCCATCATCGAGTGCCCCACAAAGAAGAACCTGTCCCATCCCAGGCTGTCAGCCAGGGCAATGACATCGGCCGCGACTTCGGCGTTGGTGTGCTGGCCGGCGATCGCCCTGGAGCCGCCGTAACCACGGGGGTCAGCAAAGCAGTAGGTAAATTGCTCTCGATCTAGCCAGTTATGAATCGGCTGAAAAACGCCGCGATCGCCCAACCAGCCGCCCATGACGATGACTCGTTGGGCGCCTTCCCCGATAGTCTCGTGCGCCAGAATCGCTGCTGCAGTCATGTTGAACCTCCCTTGAAGAAAACGGATGCAGGTTTGATGTTGCCAATCGGGTCACTGCGGTTTGGCCGCAGAATTTGCTTCGTTACGCCTGCGCCTTGGGCGCGCCTAATCTCCAGCTAAGGCAGCCAGCTTGCTCAGCGCAATATCTACCCGCGCCAGCACAGCCGCGATGCCCAACGCCTGCATGCTGGTGAAGAGCGGCGGCGTCACCGCTTTGGCGCTGATGGCAATGCGCAGGATGCCGAACAATTGCCCGGCGCTGAGATGCAAGGTTTCTGCCAGCTCGCGCAATGTGGACTCGACATGCTCAGGATCGTCCAAATCACCCAGGCTGACCAAGGCCGCGCGCGCAGCGGTCAGCGCCTGGTGCGAGGCGGCGGCATCGAGCTTTTTGGCCACCAAGAGCTTGCTGTCGTAGTCCGGCAGCGCGTCTAGCAGAGCAAAGTCGAGCATGGCCGCAGCCTCAGACAGCGTTTTGATGCGCTCTTGCACATCCACGAGCAGGATGTCCAGCGCCGGGTTGGCGTCCACTGCGGCGGCGTCCAGGTGAAGCGCCGCCGCCAAGAAAGGCACGAGCCGCTGCTTGAAATCGGCGGGCGCCAGGTTGCGCATGTAAACGCCGTTGAGCCATTCCAGCTTGCCATAGGGCAGCGCGGCCGGCGCGGGGTTGATGCCGGTCAGATCGAAGCCGGCAATCGCCTCCTCTTTCGTGAATACCTCACGGTCGCCGCCCATGGACCAGCCGACGTTGGTCAGCAGGTTGAAGACAGCCTCAGGCAAATAACCCTCGCTGCGCAGCTCCTCGACGAACACGGGGTACTCCTTGTCGCCCACGCGCACTTTGCGCTTGCTCATCTTGCCCTTGCCGCTCGGATCCAGAATGACCGGCAGATGGGCCATGATCGGAATTTCCCAACCGAAGGCCTGGTAGAGCAGCACATGACGCGGGGACGACGCAATCCATTCGTCGGCGCGCAGGATGTGACTGATCTCCATGAAATGATCGTCCACCACCACGGCCAGGTGATAGGTCGGCAGGCCGTCGGACTTGAGCAGCACGACATCGTCGAGGGTGTTGTTGCTGAACACCATCTCGCCGCGTACGGCGTCGTGCACACTGGTGGAACCATCCAACGGCGTGGCAAAGCGAATGACGAACGGCGCGCCTGCCGCTTCGATGACCGCGCGTTCGTCCGCGCTCAGGTAACGGCAGTGGCGGTCATAACCAGGCGGCTGTTTGTTGGCCGTCTGCTCCGCGCGCATCGCCTCCAACCGCTCGGCCGAACAGTAGCAGTGATAAGCGTGTCCCTGATCTACCAGCCAGGCAGCCCATTGCCGATACAAGGCTGCGCGCTCGGTTTGCGTGTAGGGGCCATACGGTCCGCCCACGTCCGGGCCTTCATCCCAATCAAGGCCTAACCAGCGCAGGTTGGTCATCAGGTTGGTCACCGAATCGGCCACGAAACGCTTTTGGTCGGTGTCTTCGATGCGCAGAATGAATTGGCCGCCGTGGTGACGAGCAAAGAGATAGTTGAACAGCGCGGAGCGGGCGCCGCCGATATGCAGATAGCCGGTGGGGCTGGGGGCGAAACGAACGCGAACGGGACGATCAGTCATGCGGAAAATTCCTCCCTGAGAGTTCAAGCAGAGATTGTAGCATAGGCAAGGTAAGTGGCAAGTTTGTTGGCGCGTGTTTGAGCGCGCAGGGAGCAAAAAGGCCAGGTCATGGAAATGACCTGGCCCTGAGAGACGAAATCGCCTGCATTGTTACCCTTGTTCGGCCGCTATGACCGCATCACGGCGTCCCAGCAAGAGCACCGCCGCCATGAGTGACGTACCTGCCAGGCTCAGCGGCGCCAGCGGCGGCGGCGCGCTTTCCTCACCACCGGGAGGGCCGAACCGTTCGCTGCGCCCGCCGCCTTCCTGACGGCCCTGCGCGATGCGGATCGTCGTATTCCCTGAAGGAGCTACCAAAGCGGCCTCCCGCCTGTCCTTGTTGCGCGCTTCTTGGTGTTCCACTACCCCAATAACGCCTGTCAGGCTCAATGCCAGGAAAAGCACGGCCAGCGCGCGGCGCCATGACGACGGCGCCAACAGGCTCAGCCCGGCCAGGATCAGACCGATGGCGCTGGCCCCGACGCCCACAAGCTGAATGCCGTCCGTGTGCTGGGTCACGATTAGCTCCACCAGCAGCAGCGCGAATGCGCCCGCGATCAGAAGCATCAGCAGCGACCAGACATGGCGCTGAACCAGAGTTTGTAAAGACTTCACACAGAACCTCCACATCATCCAAATAATGCTGGCATGGCGCCGCGTCGGCCATCTCTGCGGTGGCGTGCAATGCTCCCTGCCTGTCCTTATCATAGCATACGCAACCGGGCAGATGGTTAAGTCCAATGCAACTCTTTGTTAAGATTTTGTAAAGTGGGAGAGGTCTGGATTGATCAATGGCGGCTGGCCTGCTACAATCGCGATTGCGAACGAATACGGGGGAGTCCAAGCATGAACTTTCAATGGTTGAGGATGAATCGCGCCGCACATGCAAACGGCGCGCGGCGCTTCTGCGCCGCGGCGAGTGCAGCTCTGATGATGGCCCTGGTGTTGAGCGCGTGTGCGGCGCGCGTCGCGCCGCCGCCTGACCAGGCGGCCCCCGCGCCGCCGATCGCCGCCGTCACGCCGCTGCCCCTGCCCGCGGCGGCCCGCGTCCGCCCATTCCCGATGCAGGCCGTGCCAGCCGACAATCCGACCACCGCGGCCAAGGTAGAGCTCGGCCGGCAGTTGTTTTTCGATCCCGTTCTGTCGGCCAGCCGCAGCATGTCGTGCGCGACCTGTCACCATCCCGATCTCGGTTTCTCCAATGGGCAGCCGGTCAGTACGCCGCGGCCGGGCGCCCCTGGTCGTAACGTACAGACGCTTTGGAACACCGGCTTCAACCGCTTTCTGCTGTGGGACGGCCGCGAGACTTCGCTGGAGTCGCAAGCGCGGCTGCCCTTGACTCTCCCCAACGAGATGGCTGAAACGCCCGCGCAGTTGGAAACGACGCTGCGCGCAATTCCGGGCTATTTGACGTTGTTCGTGCAAGCGTTTGGCGGCGGGGAAGAGGCGGTGACCTTCGATCATGTGACGCGCGCGTTGGCCGCGTTTCAACGCACCCTGATCAGCGACAACAGCCCGGTGGACCGCTACCTGGCCGGGGAAACCGGCGCGTTGACTGCCTCGCAGCAGCGCGGATTGGCGCTGTTTTTTGACGAGCGTACGCACTGCGCAGAGTGCCATCAACCGCCGACCTTTGCCGCGGAGACCTTTCGCGTGGTTGGGGTGGAGAGCGAGGACGCCGGGCGCGCAGGCGTCAGTCCCAACGGTCTGCGCGGCGCGTTCAAAGTGCCAACGCTGCGCAATGTGGCGCGCACCGCGCCATACATGCACAACGGCTCCCTGGCGACGCTGAACGATGTGATTGCGTTTTATGCGGCGGGCGCGGGCCGGGCGCGCGGCCTCTCCGGCGTTGATCCGCTGCTGAAGGGATTCGATTTGAGCGATCAGGAGCAGGCTGACCTGGTTGCGTTTCTGCAAGGGCTGACCGACGAGAGCCTGCTGCCGGTCGTGCCGGCGCAGGCGCTTTCCGGCCTGCCAACCGTGGCGCGCCAGCCGCGGCCTTGATAGGCGCTGTTCTCAGAAAAACATTGCGAGCGCAGCCAGCGCAAATCTGCGTCCAACTCCAACAAGGCGGACGCAGATCAACGCAGATAAACGCTGCACGGTCAATAGGGGTGAAGGTGCACAAAACCCCAACAAGTTCGGGATTCCCGCACGGCTTCGCCTGGACGGGGGCGCGGAGGCGAATCAAAAAACGAGCGTGGTCGCAGCGGCCACGCTCGTTTCGTTTCTTAATCCCGGCGGTCGCGGCGTTAGGGCCGCAGGCGCGCCTGGAAGCGCCAACCGACGATGGCGCCCAGCAGAAGCGCCAGCAGCGCAGCGGCTGCAACCGACTGGGCCGCGGGCGATGAGGCGGCCGCGGCGACGCCGGTCAACTGGACGGCGGTTGGATTGACGACGTTGACGGTCAACGTGGTGTTGGCGTGGCGATCGCCGCCAGGCGTGTCGTCCAGGTTGACGGAGTTGCCCGCGGCGTAGAGTATAACGGCCTGCGGCGCAGAAGCCGGGGCGGTCCACTGAAAGCTGAAGACAGCCACGCCTGCGCCGTTATTGGCCTTGGGGCTGACGTGCGTAATTTCGCCATCTATGATCTGCGTGTCGCCGCCCAGGCTGGAAATCACGCCGTCGGTGGCGGATACATTGAAGCCAGCCGCCGTCTGCGAGGCTACAGCTTGACTCTGGATGGTGAGCGCGTAGATGGCGCTCTCGCCAGGGCCGAGGGTTGCTGGCCCACTCAGGGACACGATGGGCTGCACGCCGCCGCCGTGGCAGGCGTTGCATGACATACCGAAGTTCGTCGCCGGGTTGCCAGAATGGCCGACGATGCCGGTATCGAAAGCCCAGATGGGCGTCGCCAGCCACAGCACGGCGACCAGGCCGGCCACAATCAGAACTGCCAGGACAAAGGTTTTTTTCATACCTTCCTTCCCTTCCCGCTTGAAGCCTGCGTCGTTGCAGGCTCCAAGTCATTGCCATCGAATTTGCGGCACGGGACCGCGGCATCCTTGCTTGCAAGCCAGGCTGTTACTGCGTATAGCAAGCCTGGCCCAGGGCACAACCCCAATGCGCGGCATCCATCATCACATCGCTCACATCAATGACGCCGCTGCCATCCAAATCGAATTGACTCTCATAACAGGAATCCTGCACAGCAGACGAGCAGTTCCAGTGACTGGCGATCGCGACGATGTCATTGGTGTCAACCGTGTGATCGCAGTCCAGATCGAACCGTGAGCAGGTGGTAAGCGTCGTCGGCACGAACATGGGGCCTGAGAAACAGGGCCACGTATTCGCCGTGTTGTCTGTCCAGCAGTACTGCGCAGGATAAGGCGGCTGATTGTGTCTCCAGGTGGTAATGGTCACGCTTTGCGGCACGTACCAGAGCACGATGTTCTGGTTGCTCACCGATTCGCCATTGATGAACTGCTCTGGGCCTTGCACGTACGTGCCGGTGCAGCACTGACCCAGCGCGGGCATGTCCGCGTCGCCTTCGGAAACCTTGTGCTGCGTGACGTAAAGCCAGGCATTGTCGCCCGTGCCTCCATCATCGAACTGACCCTGGCCTGGCTCGATGTAGTAACCAAAGCCGGCCTGGTCCATCACACGGTAGCGATACCCTTCGGTGGTGTAAGGGCCGCTTTGCAGCCACCAGGCCTCCGTGGCCTGATCCACCCACTGCGAGCCGTTCCAGAGGGACAGGGTGTCGTTACTATCTCCGTTCACGGCGATGTCAATGCGCACCACCGGGCGATAGGTCGCCTCCTGATCCTGGTCATTGCCGCAGCCCTGGCCGAAGGCCGCCGTGACGACGCGGAAGCGGCCATCGGTGAAGAACTGGAAGTGCTGTTCATAGCGATAGTTGCAGGACGCGCCCCAGTTGGACATACGGAAATCTTGCACGACCTCGAAACCGACGACATTGTTCAGATGATCGTACAGGTTGCGCACTTGGGTCACGCCGTAGGGGTAGATAGGAAAGCCGCCGCCGCTGCCGCCGCAGCCGGTGTAGTCACGGTAGCCCCAATTGCCTGGATAGTGCGCGTGCCATTCGATCAGCTTCATGCGGGTGGCGACCGCCTGCGGCGATCCCCCAACGTCGTAGGTCAGACTAGTGATTTCAAGGGCATCGGTTGGGGTGGTGCGGTAGTCAAGGTTCCAGCCGTTGCGTGTGACATGGATCGTGGTGTTGCAGTCCTCAGGCTTGACCTCAGGCTTGGGAGCATAGAGCGCACTTTGCATGTCCTGCGGCCGCTCTGACCACCATATCTTGGCAATTTTGTCCTCGGTCAGGTCTACGAGCACCCACACGGCGCCGCTGTCCGTGAAGAAGGTCGCGCCCGCGCAGAGATGGCTCCCATCGCACTGTGTGTCCATGTGATTCTGATCCATCAAGCGAATCTGCGCTGGATCGGGAACGAAGCCCAGGGCTGCCTGCACGTCCGCGCTGGTGCGAATCAGTTCGATGGCGCGGCGATAGAAGCGTTGATTGATGAGCGGGAAGGTATTGGCGAGCTGCCAGGCTTCCAGCACCTTGCCCTGCCCCTGGTGAACGATGGCTGTCACGGTTGCGTTCTGGTCAAGGTTGTAGATGTCAACCTGGTAACAACGGCCATCGGCGCACGCGCTGAGGCTTGGTGCATAGGGGCCGACGAAGGGGTAGACCTCGAACACTTCGGCGCGATGACCACCGACGAGGTTCTGCACCTGGGACGACGCCAGCGCCACGTCTTGGGCTGCCTGCTCCGGCGCTGTCATGGCCTGCTCGGCCGGGTTGAGGGGGGTGATGGGGCCGCTGGCGGCCGCGGGCAGCCAATAGCTGCTCAACATAGCCAGCACCGCGACAAAAGCCGACAGTTGGGCGCGGAACGATAGACGATAGTGGATCCTTCTTTTCATTCGATTCTCTCTTCCACAACACAGCGAGACACGAAGCGATGGGACAATCACCTGACTAGAACGACCGCCAGGTGCAGCGGGCCAAGACCGGTGGTTCAGCGTCTGGAGCAGCGAAGGCGGCCAAGCAAACGCCAGTCTTCGTCTTGCCGCCAGCCCACAAGGTATCGCAGGGCGTGTAGTTTAGCACATCAGCTTTTGACCTGTCAAAGATGTGCGGCAGCGTCCCAAGCGTTTGCCGTTTGAGCGCGGCCATGCTGTCATGCTATACTGAAGGAGTCAGCGTCAGCGGGGAGAGGAACAGCCATGAGGCGAGTTTGCTCCGGTCGGCGCCGTCACAAAACAAGCAAGAAAAACAGGTGAAACCTATGCCAGACTTTCTCAAGACCGTCCGCAACCAGGTGCGCCGCAAGCCGCAGCGCGCAGACTATCAGAAGGAAACCATCTATCAAATCATTGACGAGGCGCCGATCTGCCATGTCGGTTTTGTCGTGGATGGTCAACCGTATGTCATTCCCACGCTGCACGCGCGCCAAGATGATGTGATTTTTCTGCACGGCGCGCCGGCGAGCCGTCTGCTCAAGGTGATCGAGACCGGCGCCGAGGTGTGCATCACGGTCACGATCGTGGATGGCATTGTGCTGGCGCGCTCCGCCTTCCATCATTCAATCAACTATCGTTCGGCGGTGCTGTTCGGCCGCGGCGCGATCATCACGGAGCCAGCCCAGAAGATGGCGGCGTTGGCGGCGATTACGGAGCATATCGCGCCCGGTCGCTGGCGCGAGGTGCGTCAGCCCAGCCAGCAGGAACTGGACGCGACCACAGTCGTGGCGGTGTCTATCGCCAGCGCGTCGGCCAAGATGCGCAGCGGTCCGCCGCTGGACGACGAGGCGGATTATGCGCTGCCGATTTGGGCCGGGGTGCTGCCGCTGGCGCTGGTCAGCCGCGCGCCGGAGCCAGACCCGCGCCTGCCGGCGGGCATTGCCTTGCCACCTTCTCTGCGCGATCCGGCCCATCAGCGGCGCTAAAATGTTCAGTAACCCGCTTTTGTGATAAAATGCATTAGCGGTCAACGCTGCCGTGCCGGCTTGACAGCACGTTGAAAACTTCATGCGCGCCCATGATCAAAGGAAAGACAGTCAGAGGAAAAAAGCGATGAATCCTACAAAACCTCGTCTGTATCCACGTGGCGCGGACTTGCTGCACAGCCCGCTCCTCAATAAGGGTACCGGTTTCACCGAAGCTGAACGCGAAGCGCTCGACCTGCGCGGGCTTTTGCCCTCGCGCGTGGCAACGCTGGCGCAGCAGGAAGAACGCGTGTTGCGCAATGTGCGCGGCCAACCCACCGCGTTGAGCAAGTATCGTTATCTCACCGGTCTCCTCGATCGTAACACCACGCTGTTCTACCGGCTGGTGATTGACAATCTGGATGAGATCATGCCGATCATCTACACGCCCACCGTCGGTCAGGCGTGCCAGCAGTACGGCCATGTTTTTCGCCAGGCCCGCGGCCTCTTCATCAGCATCAACGATCGTGGTCACGTCGTAGACATTCTGCGCAATTGGCCGTACACCGACGTGCGCATCATCGTCGTCACCGACGGCGAGCGCATTCTTGGCCTGGGCGACCTGGGCGCCAACGGCATGGGCATTCCCATTGGCAAACTGGCGCTCTACACCGCGTGCGCCGGCGTGCATCCGGCCTCCTGTCTGCCCATTACCCTGGACGTCGGCACCAACAACCAGGCCCTGCTCGACGATCCGCTCTACATCGGCCTCGCGCAGAAACGTGAGCGCGGCGAGGCCTATGATGCCTTCGTCGAAGAGTTCATTCTGGCGGTGCAGTACCTGTACCCCCGCGCGATTGTGCAGTTCGAGGATTTCGGCAACATGAACGCGTTCCGCCTGCTGCGCAAATACCGCGACCGCATCTGCACCTTCGATGATGACATTCAAGGCACCGCGTCCGTTGCCCTGGCTGGCGTCTACTCCGCGCTGCGGTTGACCGGCGGCCGCCTGGCGGATCAACGCTTCCTCTTCCTGGGCGCAGGTGAAGCTGGCATCGGCATCGGCGATCTGATCGTGACGGCCCTTGAGAATGAGGGCTTGTCAGAGAGCGAAGCCCGGCGCTGCTGCTGGTTTGTGGACTCGAAGGGCCTGGTCGTCGCGTCGCGCAGCGACCTGGCCGAGCACAAGCGTCCCTTTGCGCATGACCATGCGTTCCTTCCCGATCTGCAAGCGGCTGTGGAGGCGCTCAAGCCCACGGCTTTGATCGGCGTGTCCGGCGTTGGCAACACCTTTACGCAGCCGATTGTCGAGGCCATGGCGCGCCTCAATCCGCGGCCGATCATCTTTGCCCTCTCCAATCCCACGTCGAAGGCCGAATGTACGGCCGAACAGGCCTACACCTGGACCGAAGGCCGCGCCGTGTTTGCCAGCGGCAGTCCGTTCGACCCGGTGACGTACGCGGGCAAGACCTTCGTGTCAGGACAGGGTAACAACGCGTATATCTTCCCCGGCGTTGGCCTGGGCATTATTGCCTCTGGCGCCACCCGCATCACCGACGACATGTTCTACGCGGCCGCCAAGACCCTGGCCGGCCTGGTGAGCGAGGACGACCTGGCGTTGGGACGCATCTACCCGGCGCTTGACCAGATTCGGCAGGTGTCAGCGCATATCGGCGCGGCCGTGGCGGCCGTGGCCTATGCGCATGGCCTGGCCACGATGCCCGAACCGGAGGATTTGTTCAAGGCTGTCCGCGGCCAAATGTACGACCCAGTCTACGAATCGTACGTCTGATCCGAAAAATGGGCCGTGGATGAACACGGATCGCCGAGGATTGTCTGTTTTCATTCACGGTCGCACCGCGGGGCAGGGTAACTGACCTCTAGCCTGCCTAGATGAGGAAAAGCCGAAGACACAAATGCCATGCATGCGCATTTGTGTCTTCGCGGCCTTTGAGAAGCTCTGGGCTTCATCCGGCATGCACTGACAAGCATCTCGTACTGCGCTGTGTTTAGCCTGGCAAGGGATGACACGCCCCCTTGTCGCGCCGATATCGAACATGGAGGCACTATGTCATCAAAACCTTTAGGGATGACGATGGTCTTGGTGGCGGTGTGCGTCGCACTCGGCTCTGCCGGGTCGGGCGCAGAAAGCTTGCCCACCGCCATCCTCTACAGCCAGCCACCCAGCTCGAGCGGCGCCTTGTACCACTCTTCCTGGATGGACCCTGACGGCAGCGATTGGGATCAATGGGTCTGGGACAGCTTCATCTTGCCGTCAACCCAGGCAATCACCGAGATTCAGTGGCGCGGTGGGTTTGATCCCGCCTATCTTGGCTCCGGAGGCCCGGTGATCAACTTCACTGTCGCCATCTATCCCTCCATCGCAGCCGGCACGGAGCCCGCCGTGGCCGGTCCGCCCCTGGTGGAGTATGAAACCGGCGGAAACGCGGGCCAAACGCTGGCCGGCGTCTTTGGCGGCGCCACGCTGTACGACTACCAGTTTACCCTACCCGCGGCCTTTGTGGCTACGGGGGGGACGAAATACTGGGTGCAGATCGAGGCGTGGCAGCACGGCATCCCGGACTGGGGCCTGGCGCAGGGGACCGGTGGTAACGGAGCTCATTTCCGAAGGGTCTACGTCAACTACCAATCGGCGCCGGGCGATGCGGCGTTCACACTGTTGGGGCCACTGACCGCCTGCACCGTTGACTTCGATGGTAGCGGCCTGGTTGATGCGGCCGACATCACCAGCGTCGCCAGTCGCTGGCACAACGTCGCCCTCTATGATCCGCGCTATGACGTCGTCGAGCCGTTTGGCGTGATTGACATAGGCGATGTGATCACCACAACCGGTCATTGGGGCCAGAGCTGTCCGTAGGCCGCTTCAGCCCTGCACGGTGCGCTTGAACGAACCTGCTTCTAGGTTAACCGAAAAGCGGCGCGGTTTGCGTTCGACATCGGCTTGCTGGGTTGCAGGAAGTGCAGCTACTGTGGATTGATCATCACCCAGACCAGGCCACCTTTGGCTGCTTCCAACGCCACGCCAACCACCGGCGCACCTTCAGGCAGGTCGGCCGTGCCTGCGCCGCCTGCGAGCTGCAACTTGATCGTGCCCAGCGGCCGCGCCCGTCCATGGGCTCCGATGGTAAGGCGCTGACCGATTTCGATGGGCGTCGCGCTGTCCACTTTGACTTGCGCTGCGCCCAAGACCGTGAGCGCCACGTAGTCGCCAGGCTGGGCCGGCCCTTCGACGCTGCGCAGTTCGGATGCGGGCGCTTCGGTACGAGTTTCGCCTTCCGCCGACTGCGCACCGCTGGGCTTTTGGGTGAGGGCCAGGTGGCTTTCGACGACGCCGACCACATTGGTGAAGGTTCCGCCCGCCAGGCGCACCAGGGGCGTGTGCACCGTGCTGCCGGGAACAGGATCAGTGACGCCCGCCACGGCCACGATGTCGCCGGGAGTCAGACCGTCTGGACCGCTGACCTGCGCCACAAGAGAGAGGGAATGCATGAGCACGTTGCTGCCGTGGATGGCGTCCGGTGTGTACAATCCC
Organism: Candidatus Amarolinea aalborgensis; assembly: GCF_900491745.1. Taxonomy (NCBI): domain Bacteria; kingdom Bacillati; phylum Chloroflexota; class Caldilineae; order Caldilineales; family Candidatus Amarolineaceae; genus Candidatus Amarolinea; species Candidatus Amarolinea aalborgensis. Next base: position 165,283 of record NZ_UETR01000007.1, read on the forward strand.
CATTGGCCATTGGCCTGGGCCGTGTTGGCGTACACCCCGGTCGTGCCTGCCTGGTTCACATAAACGCCGTTGTTGCCCGTGAAGCCCACGGATACGCCGTCGTCGCCCGTCGAGTATATGTTCATACCGTCGTAGACTGTCGAGTCCACCACAACGCCTTGGCTCGCGGAGACCACGTACACGCCATTGCGGTCAGCTCGACCAACGTACAGGCCGTCACCCTGGGCGCCTGCGACCTCGAAGCCGTTCGAATAAGGTGAAGCCGCCGAGGATGACGGGCTGCCTGCCGCGCCCACGTGCACGCCGTCGCTGCCCGCCGAGTCTATGTACACGCCGTCGAAACCGGCCGACAGCACACGCACGCCGGCCCCGTCCGCCCGACCGACGTGCAAACCGTTGCCCTGGGCGCCCGCAACTTCGAAGCCATTCGAATAGGGTGAAGCCGTGAAGGAGGATGGGCTGCCTGCGAGCCTGACATAGACGCCATCTACTGCGCTGGCCACGGCCAGGCCGGTGGTGCCCGCCGAGTCCACGTAGATGGCCTCCATGCCGGACGAGAGGATGCGGAGGCCGACGCCCGTGCTGCTGCTGTTGCTCAGCACGAGCCCCGCGTAGTCCGACGCGCCGAAGGCCCCCTGGATCTTGAGCGGATTGTTGCTGCCCGTCCACGTCTGGCCCAGGTGAGTGTGGTTGTTGTCGCTGGTATATGCGCCGTTCTGGTTCCAGTGCCCGGCTGCGAGCTGGATATCGGCAATGGTGATGTGTCCGTCCTGGTTGGCGTCGCAGGCCGGATCGTAGGCCGCCCCGGGCGTGCAAGGGCCAGTCAGGGGCGCGGCCGTGATGCGATGGGGTGCGGCTGCCGTGGCTGCGGCCGCCGTGAGCAGGCCCAACAGCAGGGCCAACGTGAACAGTCTGCGCATGGTCATGAGAATCCTCCGTGGCTCACAGTCGAACAAACGAGGCACAAATCGGCCAGGAGGGTTGTAGCACACAGTGGGCAATTGTCAACCCGACGCACCCCACGCTAGAGGCAACCCATGCCCCATACTGACTTAACCGAACTGGCTCTGCGCCATGATGGCCCTGACGGGTACTGCCCACGCTGATACGAATAGGGGAGCAATACTATCCATCCAGTGGCGGATGCCACCCGACGTTGGTCCAAAAAAGGCGGGCCTGCACGATGTCGTCATTGTAGAGCTTGAGTGCAACAACGGTCGCACGCCCGATTGGTGTTCGTCCGATGGTGTGCGTACCGCTGGCTGACCAGGCAAAATGCTGGTGCCAGGGTTGGGTGCGAGGGTTAAACAGAGGCACGATGGCGCCTGTTTCAGGATCGGTCGCTTCAACCTGATCGCGTTTGAACTCGTTGCAGCGCCGGCACGACAACCAGAGGTTCTGTTCGTCTGATGTGCCGCCCTGCGCCGTGGGTAGAATGTGTTCAACGGTCAGCGGTTGGCCGATAATCTTGGAGGACGTACGGCAATAACCACACCGGGATCCGACAAGCTGGTGGAGGCGTTTGAGAAGTGAATCGGGGATTTTGGCGCTCATGGCTCGCTGTCCAGCTCGGCCAGGGAAGGGATGCGCTCACCCCGCCACTTGAGCAGCAGCGCCGCATAGGCTTTGCGAAACATTAGTTGGTCTGCTTCTGCGCGGAGGTGCGCAAGCTCTTTCTCCCCAGCAGTGTCCAGGGTTTTCGTGGCGTGTTGGCTCAACAAGGCATCGTATCGCGCGACCTGGGGGGCAGGGAGCGCAGCGTGCATTTCCTGCCAGAGGTCCGCAGTTGAACGAGTTTCGAGCTGCACCAGGGCAGCACGAAACGCAGGCGGCACATCCTCAAGGCCGGGTGGGAGCGTGACGCGCAGTGTTTCAGTCACAACCTCATCAATGGGCCGTTGGGATATCTCAGCGACGTGTCGCAAACGACGTGCGGCCGCAAGCGGAAGCCTGATCGTAAACATCTCCGTGGTTGCTGTCATTATCCATCTCTCCGGTTAGCCTGCGGTAGTATCCATCATTGATATTATAGCCTCAATGAGATGCTAGTACCAATCCTGGCCCAACTAGTCGTCCGCCGGTTTCTTCGTGTCCTGGTGGATACCATCCAATCCTTACGCGTCGCGCCCACCACGATAACAGGAAGTTTACTGCCGAAGACGCCGAGGATCGCTGAGGAAAAACAACAATGACCTGCGGTGAAGCACGCAGTCTGGTTGTTGTGCAATATCCATGCAGGTTGGCGCGCAGACACGAATCCGCCAAACGTCTTCGCGTCTGCGCCATCTTCGCGCCTTCGTGATCACTACTGCGGATTGACCAGCACCCAGACCAGGCCATCTTTGGCGGCTTCCAACGCCACGCCAACCACCGGCGCGCCCTCGGTGACAACCATACCCTCGACCGTGCGGGTCTGCAGCGGCCGTACGTGGCCGTCACTGCCAACCGTCAAACGCGTCCCGGCGGCGATGGCGGTGTCGCCTGGCGCCGTCCTCACCTGCATCGGCCCGCTGTAGACGATGGTGACGTACTCACCGGGCTGCGCCGCGCCGTCGCGTGGCACCAGGCGTTTGCCCGTTTCCATGGGCCGGTGTTCTTTCTCGGTGACCAGTTCAGCTCGCCCGGCGACGACGCCGACGACAGCCTGGCCCGGCTGGGCCTGCGTGACTTGCCACAAGGCCGGCCCGGTGTCGAAGTCGGTGGACGCGATACTTTGGACGCTCACCACATCGCCCGGCTGAAGCGCGTGATCGCCGGCATTGATGCCGAAGTTGGCCTGCAGGCAGCCAATGCAGTTGCCTGTCACATTGATGTCGCCAACGAAATTGCCGGCATAGGCGGCGCCGTACGCGTTGATGCCATCATACCCGGCTGCGCCTACGTAAACGCCGTAGCTGCCCGCTGAGTGTACATTGAAGCCGACAGTTCCCGCCGTGTACACGGTAAAGCCAGTATAGCCAGTCGAGTCCACGTAGACGCCATTGTAACCCGCCGAATTGACGTGTAGCCCTTCCCGGTCAGCGCGACCAACGAACAGTCCGTGACCCTGGGCGCCGGCGACCTCGAAGCCATTCGCTTCGGTCGACGCGGAGTTGGAGGATGGGGTGCCCGCGGTGCCCACATAGACGCCGTCTTGACCCGAATGATTTACGACCATCCCGTAGGCGCCCGCGCTGCCAACATAGATGCCGTCAATGCTGGCCGTGGGTATACTCAAGCCATGCCCCGCGCTGTTGCTCAGCACGAGCGGCGCATAGTCCGGCGCGCCGAATACACCCTGGATTTTCAGCGGGTTGTTCGCGCCTGTCCAGGTCTGGCCCAGGTGGGTGTGGTTGTTGTCGCTGACGAAGGCGCCGTTCTGGTTCCAGTGGCCGGCCGCAAGCTGGATATCGGTGATGGTGATATGCCCGTCCTGGTTGGCGTCGCACGCGGGATCGTACGCGGCGCCGGGCACGCAGGGGCCGGTTAGAGGTGCGGCGATGGTGCGATAGGGGGTGGTTGCCGTGGCGCCGGCAGTCGTGAGCAGGCTCAGAAGCAGGGCCAACGTGAACAGTCTGCGCATGGTCATGAGAATCCTCCTCGGTCTACAGTCGAACAAATGATGCACAAATTAGCCAGGAGGATTGTAACGTACAATTCGTGTCTTCGCCACGTTCGCGCCTTCGTGATAACTACTGTGGGTTGACCATCACCCAAACCAGGCCGTCCGTGGCGGTTTCCATAGCCACCCCGATCACCGGCGCGCTCTCGGCCAGCAACACGCCCTGGACCTCAACGGTCCTGAGGCTGCGTGCGTAGCCGGGTCGGGCCGCGACGGTGAGGCGCTGACCGGCCACGATGGGCGTGGCGCTGGTGGCCTTGACCTGGGCGGCGCCGAAGATGGTCAGCGCCACGTAGTCGCCGGCATGGGCGGGGCCATCGGCGCTGCGTAGCTCTGGCGCCGCGGGCTCGCCTGACATTTCAGTCTCAGTCGTTGGCGATTGGCTTGGGTGGGCGGTCAGCACCAGGCGACTGGCAACCACGCCAATGACGCCGGTGAAGGTTGCGTCAGCCAGGCGCACGAGTGGCATGTGCACTGTGCTGCCGGGCGGAGGATTGGCGACCCCCACCACGGCCACGATGTCGCCGGGGGTGAGAGTGTCCGGCCCGCTAACCTGCGCCACCAGGGAAAAGGACTGGGCCAAGACGTTGCTGCCATGGATCTTGTCGTCCGTGTAGAATCCCCATTCACCTGAGGCTTGGGCTGTATCAGCCACCACGCCGCTGTAGCCCGCCGAGGTCACGAGCAGGCCGTTGTAGCCCGCCGAGTCCACGCGCACACCAAATTGGCTCGCCGAGCCTACGTAGACGCCATTGGAGCTGGCCGAGTTCACGTGCACACCATTGCCGGTCGCTGAGTTGACGTACAGGCCATTGATCGCCGAGTTCACGTATACGCCGTTGTTGACCGCATTGGCCACGTACAAGCCGTTGGTGCCCGCCGAGTTCACGATCAAACCGTTAGCATCTGCACTCTGCACCCAAACGCCGGTCCCCGCGTGGTCAATCACCGCGCCGATGGCGCCATCCAGGATGCGCAGACCGTAGCCGTAACTGTTGGTTTGGGTGGGCAGGGTGTTCTGCAACACCAGCGCCGCGCCGATGGGCTGGCCGGGCACGTAAGGCCAGGCGTCGAACGGCCCGCTGATGACTAGTGGGTTGTTGCTACCGGTCCACGTCTGGCCCAGGTGATTGTGGTTGTTGTCGCTGACATAGGCGCCGGTCTGGCTCCAATGGCCGGCAGTCAGTTGGATGTCGTTCACGGTGATGACGCCGTCCTGGTTGGCGTCACAGGCCGGATCATAAGTCGCGCCGGGGGCACACGGTCCAGCCAGGGGTGCACTGCTGGCCGCACCGGTCAGGGTGGCCAGCAGGGTCAGGACGAGAATCAGAGAGAATAGTTTATGTACGTTCATGATTTGTTCCTTCTCGATCAGTTGAACTTCGTGCCTTCGCCACCTTCGCGCCTTCGTGATGGTTACTGCACGTTGACCAGCACCCAGATCAGCCCTTCGCCGCTGGCCAATGGCTCCAGCGCCGTTCCGATGACCGGCGCCCCCTCGGTGACCACCATGCCGTCGAGGGTACGCATGCGCAGGGCGCGCGCGTGGCCGGCCAGGTCCGCGGCCGTCAAACGTTGGCCGATCGTCACCGGGCCATTCGCGGTGGAAACCTTCACCCGCGCCGCGCCCATCACCGTGAGCGCCACGTAATCGCCGGGCTTAGCCGGGCCGTCCGCGCTGCGTAATTCGGTATTTGTTTCACTGCCTGCCGGCTGCGGATGGCTGGGCAGCGGGGTGACGACCAAGCGGCTTGCGACGACGCCGACGACACTGGTAAAGGTTCCGCCCGCCAGGCGCACGAGTGGGGTGTGCACCGTGCTACCGGGTGCAGGATCGGTGATGCCTGCCACGGCCACGATGTCGCCGGACGCCAAAGCGTCTGGGCCGCTGACCTGGGCTACCAGAGAGAGGGAATGAAGGAGCACGTTGCTACCATGGATGGCGTCGGGCGTGTAGAGCCCCCATTGGCCACTGGCCTGGGTCGTGTTGGCGTACACGCCGGTCACGGCTGCATTGTCCACAAGCACGCCGAGGGTGCCCGCCGAGAGTACCTCCATGCCGATATTGCCCGCCGACCACACGAATAGGCCGTTATTTTCCGCGTTGCCAATCTCCACCCCGTTGTTATAAGACGTTTGGTTACAGGTGCTCTGGGATCCCGTATGGCAGACGAAGATACCGTCATGGCTCGCCGAGTTCACGTACACGCCACTGCTGGTCGCCGAGTTCACGTACAGTCCGTTGATGGCCGTGCCCAGGTACAGGCCGTTGTTGACCGCGCTGCCCACGTATACGCCGTTGGTGCCCGCTGAGCTCACGTGCAATCCATCGCCGTTCGCCGAGTCAACCAACACGCCGTTGTTGCCTGCTGACTCCACCCACACGCCGCTGCCGCCGCCTGCGTTCACACGCAACCCAGGGCCAGCGCTGTTGCCCAGGAGAAGCGGAGCCCAAGAGGGACTGCCAAAGGATCCCTCGAGTATCAGCGGGTTGTTGTTGCCTGTCCAGGTCTGGCCTAGATGGGTGTGGTTGTTGTCGCTAACATAGGTGCCGGTCTGGCTCCAGTGCCCGGCAGTCAGTTGAAGGTCGTTCACGGTGATGACGCCGTCCTGGTCAACATCACACGCGGGATCGTAACCGGTGCCGGGGACACATGGCTCAGCCAGGGGTGCACTGCTGGCCGCACCGGTCAGGGTGGCCAGCAGGGTCAGGACGAGAATCAGGGAGAAGAGTCTATGTGCGTTCATGAATTGTTCCTTCTGTTTTGTGGCGCAGGATGGTCTTGTGGCCGGTCGGATGGGGTAAGCGAGCCGCCTGCGCGGGGCTTGCTTACCCAAACGGGGCGGCCGTTCATCGCCGGCCGGGAGCTGGCTCGCCGCAGGCTGCGTCCTCAAGAACGCGCGCGGGTAGCTGCCTGACGCCGGCGGGCGGCTCGGGCGGCCAAGGCCGCCCGGGATCGGGACTGGTGCGTGAATATCAGTTGAGCGTGATACAACCGATGTGCGGAAGCCGGCGTTGATGCCGGCTTATATGACAGAGGTAAAAACGGAGGCTGGTGGATGACGATCTGTCGCGGGTCAACAAGACTCGCAGCAGGTATGCCTAGTCGCTCTTCTTCCTTTCAGTGCTGCCTATGGTATCTCAACCCTTTGTATTGTATCACAATCTGAGGTTGTTTGCACTTTCCCGCGCCCTCGGCCAGGAATTTCAAATGTAGCACACATTCAACCACAAGGAGCACAGAGAAACGGCAGATCAGACGCAAATCGGCAACTTCTCTGCGCTCTTTGTGATCTCTGTGGTCAAAAACCCGGCCACACTTAGAATTGCTGGCCCTCGGTGGTGAAGCCGCGGGTTTGGTGGGGACGCAGAAGCCTTCTTACCGGCGGATGCGCGCGATCCACGAAGGCCGGCACGAAGAGACGAATCAGGCCCAGCGTCCTTCGCGCCTTTATTCCCTTCGCGCCTTCGTGATCACTACTGCGGATTGACCAGCACCCACACCAAGCCATCTTTGGCGGCTTCCAACGCCACGCCAACCACCGGCGCGCCCTCGGTGACAACCATACCCTCGACCGTGCGGGTCTGCAGCGGCCGTACGTGGCCGTCACTGCCAACCGTCAAACGCGCACCGGCGGCGATGGCGTTCTCGCCCGGCGCTGCCTTCACCTGCATCGGCCCGCTGTAGACAATCGTGGCGTACTCACCGGGCTGCGCTGCGCCCTGACGCGGCACTAGGCGCTTACCGGTTTCACTGGGCCGGGGATGCTCTTCCGTCGCCAGCTCAGCTCGCCCGGCCACGACGCCGACGACGGTCTGGCCTGGTTGCGCTTGAACCACCTGCCACAAGGCGGGCGCGGTGTCGAAAGCGGTTGGCGTGATAGCCTGGATACTTACCACGTCACCGGGTTGCAGGGCGCGATCGCCAGCGTTGACGGCGAAGTTGGCCTGCAGGCAGCCGACGCAGTTCCCCTGGACGAAGATGTCGCCCCAAAAGTAGCCGCCATATAGGTCCCCATCGGCATTGACGCCATTCCCTGCCGTGCTCCACACTTCTACACCGTCGCTGCCCCCATAAGCTACGTATACGCCCTGGTGGGCCGATGTGCTCACGGACAGGCCAGTGCCGCCTGACCCGATCGACACGAAGCCACTACCGGAGGTAAGACCCGCGAGGAAACCCGTCGGTGCATTCTGGACATTGACGCCGGCCAACGCGGACGAAGTCACACGCAGGCCATAGCCGCCTGCCGAGTTCACAACCACGCCGTCATTGTCAGCCCGGCCAACGTACAGGCCGTCACCCTGGGCGCCGGCGACCTCGAAGCCATTCGCAGCCGTGGAGGCCGTGGCGGATGACGGGGTGCCCGCGGCGCCCACGTAGACGCCGTCTTGACCCGCGGCGTTCACAACCATCCCGTAGTAGCCCGCCGAGCCCACGTAGATGCCGTCAATGCTTGCATTGGGAATGGAAAGTCCGTGGCCCTGGCTGTTGTTGAGCACAAGCGGCGCATAGTCCGGGGAGCCGAAGGCGCCCTGGATCTTGAGCGGGTTGAAATACCCGGTCCAGGTCTGGCCGAGGTGGTTGTGGTTGTTGTCGCTGACATAGGCGCCGTCTTGGTTCCAGTGCCCGGCGGTCAGCTGGACGTCGGCAATGGTGATGTGTCCATCCTGGTTGGCGTCGCAGGCGGGGTCATAAGCGGCGCCGGGCGTGCAGGGGCCGGCCAGGGGCGCGGCGATGGTGCGATGGGGTGCGGCTGCCGTGGCTGCGGCCGTCGTGAGCAGGCCCAACAGCAGGGCCAACGTGAACAGTCTGCGCATGGTCATGAGAATCCTCCGTGGTCCACAGTCGAACAAATGAGGCGCAAATCGGCCAGGAGGGTTGTAGCACAGGATCACGCGCACGTCAACACCCATCTGCCGCTCGCTATTTGGCATTGCGCCGCAAACGGCTTATGATAAGCGGGCGCTGAACGGTCAGGTGGGGCGCGGCGATCTATTCTCAAAGAGGCTGGCTGGCAACTTGGTGATGACACATTCCGAACCCAGGGCGGGTCGTCATGGCATCCTGCGCGATTGGGCCGCAAGGATCGCAGCGATGAGAACAATATGAAAGGCCGTGGCCTGTTGACCTGGGTCATGGCCGTGTGCGTGACGGCGGCGTTTGCCGGCGCGATGGGCGTCATTCTGACCCTGTTCGATCACAACGAGCACATGTACATCACGGCGGGCGTGGAGGCGGCCCACGGCAAGGCCATCTACCATGATTTCGCCTATCTACAAATGCCGTATCTGCCCCTGTGGTATGGCAAGCTTTTTCAGCTGCTGCACCTCCAGGCTTACTATTTGCTCGCTGGTAAGTTGGTCAGTTGCTTCTTCTTGAGCTTGTCGGCGGCCGCTCTCTTCCTGATCGCGCGCCGCGTCGCCGGACAAGTCAGCCTGGCGCTCGGCATCGTCGCCCTGTTTCTGCTCAACATGACCATCGTCGGGCCGGCCGCGGAGGTGTCTAACTACATCGCGCCGCTGGCCCTGTCGCTGCTCAGTTTCTACGCCTTCTTGGCCTCAACCGAACGGCCGCGGGTCAAACCCTTCGGCCCGGCGCTCTCCGGCTTCTGCCTGGCCTTGGCCATCGGCGCTAAGCTGACCTATGCGCCGGTCGCAGCGCCGTTCCTCGTCGCCATCGGCTGGCTGCCGACTGAAAGCGCCACGCGGGTCGCGGCGTCCAGATACCGGCTCACGCGCGGACTCGCGCCGTTCGCGGGTGGTCTCCTGCTCGGCCTGCTGCCGCTGCTGGGTTATCTCTTCGAGTGGGATCGGTTTCTGTTCAACAACGTGGGCTATCACGATCTCAACACACGGTGGCGCCAGTTGACCGGTTTCGCGGGTGCGATGTCGGTCGCGGCCAAGCTGGACTTCGCCCGCCAGGTCTTCGTGCGCACCGACAATCTCATCTTGCTCGTGGGCATTCTGTTGGGATGTGGACTTGCGCTCTGGGCCGGACGCAAGCAGCGGCTAACGGTCCGATCTCTGCCGCCGGGCGCGCGCCTGGCTGTACTCTTCTGCCTGACCGCCGCGCCGACCGCGCTGGCGCCGACGCCCTCGTTTTTCCAATACTTTGCGTTGCCCCTGAGCGGCCTCTTCCTGCTTCTGATCTATGCCTGGGCGCCTGTTGCGCAGAACCTGGCCTGGCGATCAAGTCTGTGGCTGCTGCTGCTGATCCTGGCCTGCGGCGCCGCGAACGGCCCAGGTTTGCAGCGTTCACTGTCGCGCCTGGCCGATCCTCAGACCTGGAGCGGCGTTCAGATTCACCAGGCAGCCCTCAGCGTCCGTCAGAGACTGGAAGCAGCAGGCGCTGATAGGACTGGCAAAGTGGCTACCTTGTCGCCGTTGTACGCCCTCGAAGCCGGCCTGCCGATCTATCCGCAGTTGGCGACCGGGCCGTTCCTGTTTCGCGTAGGCGACCTGCTGAGCGCAGAACAACGCCAGCGCTTCATTGCCAGCTCGCCGCAGACGATCCATGAGCTCCTGAATGCGGAGCCGCCGGCTGCCATCCTGGTCGGTTTCGAGGGAGACCTGGACGCTGCGCTGCGCGACTACGCGACGCAGCGCCAATACGAAAAACAAGCCGGCATGGCGGGCGGCGTCGAACTGTACGTCCGCCCGCCATGAGTTGCGGCTTACGCGCCGCCCAACAAACGCCAGACCTGCGCCACCAGGAAAGTCACGCTGAAGCCCAGAGCCAGCGGCATCAGCGTCGCGATGACCGTCCATTTCAGGCTACCCGACTCCTTGTAGATCGTGTAGATGGTAGTGCTGCATGGATTGTGCATCAGGCTGAACAGCATCAGGTTGACCGCGGTGAGCAGGGTCCAGCCGCCGGCGCGGAAAAGCGCCGCCGTGGACTCCACTGTGTCGGTTTGGAACATGACGCCCGCTCCCCGGCCCGCGCCGGTCATGCCCGTGACCAAGACCGTGAGCATCAGAATGGTAGGCACGACGATCTCATTGGCGGGAATGGCGACGACGTAAGCCAGCAGGATCACGCCGTTGAGGCCCAGGAGTACGCCAAAGGGATTGAACAGGGCCACCAGATGCTCGGCCAGGCTGGGCGCGCCGATGTGAATGTTCGACACCAACCAGATGACCGCGCCGGCCGGCATGGCGAAGATCACTGCGCGCCACAGCACCGCGATCGTACGGTCAATGATGGATGTGTAGAGCGTCTGCAGCACACGCGGCGGGCGATAAGGGGCCAGTTCCAGGCTGAAGGTAGAGACCTGGCCCTTGAGCGCAGTGCGCGAGAGGGCCCAAGAAGCCACAAATGTGATCAGCACACCGAGCGTGGCGACCGCCATCACCGCGAGCGCGGAGATGATGCCGCCGAGATAGGCCGGCACCAGCGCGCCGATGAAGACGGTGGCAATAAGGATTTGCGTGGGCCAGCGCCCGTTGCACAAGGCAAAGTTGTTGGTCAGCATGGCGATCAAACGCTCGCGCGGGCTGTCAATAATGCGCGTCGCGACGATGCCCGCCGCGTTGCAGCCAAAGCCCATCATCATGCTCAAGGCCTGCTTGCCATGCGCGCCCGATTTCTTGAAGACATTATCCAGGTTGAACGCCACGCGCGGCAGATAGCCGAAATCTTCCAGCAGGGTGAAGAGCGGGAAGAAAATCGCCATGGGCGGCAGCATGACGCTGATGACCCAGGCCGTCGCCAGGTACATGCCGTCCAGCAGCAGGCCGCTGATCCACCACGGCACGTGAATGACGTCGGCCACCTGGTGCAGCCAGGGGTAGACGCGGCCGATGAGGAGCGAATCCAGCATCTTGGACGGGATGTTGGCGCCGGTGATCGTGATCCAGAAAACCAGCGCGAAGAGCAAGAACATGATGGGCAGACCCCAGCGGCGGCTGGTCACAAGCCGATCAATCGTCTTGTCCAGGGTCGGCCGCGCCTGGTGATCTGGTCGCGTCACCACGCTGTCGGCCAGGTTGGCGGCCTCAGTGAAGGTGGCCTCCACCACTTTTTCGTGAAAATCACCGCCGATTTGCCAGCGCAGCCGATTGGCATTGGCAATGATATCTTCGGCTGTTAGTTGCATGGTGTTGTTCATGCGGCCTCCAGGCGTAGTTGAATGTTGCCGGTCATGGCCTCGGGCGCAGTGCGGGTCAGATCGCCCAACTCACCGCGGCGCAGGGCCTGAATGATGCGTTCATCGCCATCGAGCAGGCGCCGCGCTACCCAGCGTGCGTTAGGCAGGGCCGGGTAGACGCTGTGAATCTGCGCCACCAGGGCGTCCACTGCGACCTTGAGCTCCACTGGCTCGGTCTCGATGCGATGGGGCTTGCAGACGGTGCGTCCCGTGGCGACCTCGCTCATGGCCTGCAGCAGGTCTTGCAGACCTTCGCCATAGCGGGCCGTGGTGGGCACCACCGGCACGCCGAGCCGGCGCGCCAGGTGGCGGGCATCCACGCTGACGCCATGCCGCCGCGCCTCATCTATCAGGTTGAGGCAGACCACCACGCGATCGGTGATCTCCAGCACCTGCAAGACCAGGTTCAAGTTGCGCTCCAGGCGGCTGGCATCCGCGACCACCAGGGTTACGTCGGGCTGCCCGAAGAGGATGAAGTCGCGCGCGACTTCTTCATCCAGGCTGGTGGCCAGCAGCGAATAGGCGCCCGGCAAATCTACCAGCTTGAAGCGTTGCCCGCCGTATTCGAAGCCGCCCTCGGCGCGCGTGACGGTCTTGCCCGGCCAGTTGCCGGTGTGTTGGCGTAAGCCGGTCAACGCGTTGAAAACGGTGCTCTTACCCACATTGGGATTGCCGGCCAGGGCGACGACGAAATCCCAGTTAGTCATGTCTACGCCCAGTTTAAGCAGATTGGCCGCGTTGTGCACCGGGCAGGTTTCGCAGCTGGCGTGGGCGGCCGGCATCGCCGGAATGGGCGTAGCGCGGTAGTTGCTTGGTTCACTCATGTCATACCTCCGCGGCCGGGCTGATGGCGATCAGCGCGGCTTGTTCTCGACGCAGCGCAATCAGCGCCTCACGAATTCGATACGCCGTGGGATCGCCGCTCAGGCTGCGCAGCTCCGCCCCAATCAAGGTGCCGGGCAAGATACCCAGGTCAAGAAAACGGCGGCGCTCAGCCCCGCGGCAGCGCGCAGAGATGCGCACGACGCGGCCCTTCTCGCCCAGGTTCAGATCGGCCAGGGTCGTTTCAGGCGCGGTTCTCAGCGCGACCTCCAGCGGTCGCACGTTGATATTGGCGGCTACGATGGGCGCCAGGATGTGCTCATTGCCATCGGCCCAGAGCCGCACGCGCTGGGGCGTCATTTCGATGATCTGCGCCTCCATACCGGGGTAGAAGCCTTCGGCTACGAGCTGCGCATACACCACAGCCGGCTCGTCCTCCAAGTGCACGATGCGCACAGACTGCTGCGGCTGCATGGCGGTCAATGGTTGGCTGCTGCTGATCAGCACGTCGCCTTCGGCGCTGGGAATCGGGTCGCCATGCGGGTCGTACGTTGGATTGCCGAGGGTGGCGGCCAGGGTGTTCGCCGCCGCGGGCGTCAGGTGATGTTCCATCTGGTCGGCCAGTTCGTGCCAGGCCAACGCCTGGTAGCCGGTCTCATCAGCCAAATAGCGCTCCCACAAGCGATGGGCGCGCACCATGTGCAGCGCATACTCCAGGCCTGCGGTCGTCAACTGCAGGCCGTCGGGCCGGACTTCAACCAGATTGCGGTTCTGCATGGCGGTCAGCAGATCAGCGGCCCGGTTTTCAGAGATTTGCAAGGCGCCCGCCAGGCTGTGAATCGTGGCCTGCTGCTGGTTAACCGTGCATCCGTGCAGGTGTTTCAACGCATCTTCGATCAAGATGCGCATGGTCGCGCGGCGCGCCTGCCGCCAGCGGCTGATCAAACCGACCTGCGGCCATAACAGCGCGAGAGCTGCCGCCATCAAAACGCAGGCCAGCAACAAGGCTTTGGCTGGTTCGGACATAGGTTCCTCCAGTATTTCTGTCAAGATAAAACTAATTTTAGCTAAGACTAAATCTAGTGTACCAGACATTGCAGCCGTTGTCAAATGATCGTTTCGAATCAGAACGATAAGCGCAGTGGTTTGATAGGCCGCTCGTGTGGTATACTCTGGGCGCGCTGATTTATCCCACAGGCCAACCTGGCATGGGCCAAAGAAAGACCACCCTGGACCGCAACCATGACGATCACCCTGGACGACATTGCACGGCTCGATTGGGAGAGAACAACACTATGACCGTTGAAAATGCTGAAACTGCCCTGCCCCGTGCTATCAAAGAAACGAGCGAATCTTATCGGGCAACCATTGGCATAAGTTCTCGTCGAACTTGCTTATGCCCTCCAAATAACCTAAATTGCTTGACGGCAAAGGAATGGCTCAAGAGTCAAATCGGGGTATGGCAATTTACCTACGAAAGTCGCGATATTCGGGACAAGAACTTACATCCGGCAACGTTTCCAATTTCACTAGCCAAGAAAGTGATTGGCCTATTCACCCATGAAGGCGAATTAGTACTTGACCCATTTGTCGGAAGCGGCACGTCTCTTGTCAGCGCCCAAGATTTGAATCGAAACGCGGTGGGATTCGACCTTCAGGAAAAGTATATTGAACTATGCGTGAAGCGACTGGCAAGCAATAATCTATTTAATCAGGCTCAACAAGTGGCTATTCAAGATGATGCTTTGCATATTCCAAGCTATTTGGAGCCTGCTTCGGTCAGCCTGATATGGACTTCTCCGCCTTATGCCAATTTGCTGAATCGTAAGCGCAAGAATAAATCCAGGCGAGATAGAAACAATGAACAACTTCACAAAATAGAACAGTACTCACAAGACCCAAGAGACCTGGGAACAATGGCTTTGGAGGACTACGCCGAAGCGATGGGCGACATTTTTGAAGGGCTATTGCCTCTTCTTCATCCAAAAGGTCATTGTGTCATCAATGTACCGGACATGTGGTGGGAAAACGAGAGAATTACCATTCATGTATCTCTTATCAATGAATTGCGCCGGCGCGGCTACGAACTTCGCAATACGATCATTTGGGACAGAACAAATATCGTCAACAATATCGGCATTTTTGGGTATCCAAGCAACTATATCACGATGGGCACGACCTTCGAGTATTTGCTTGACTTTTGGAGACCCCCGGAGTCATGAAAACATATACCAAGCAGGACCTCATCAACGCGTTGAAAGAAATAAGGAATCGCGGCTGGGTACCCAACGCCCGCCCCGGAAATGTGGGCGGTGTTGGAAACACATTGGAAGACCTGCTTGGCATCCAAGAAAACAACCTGCCGATACCAAATGCTGCTGAATGGGAATTGAAATGTCAAAGGTCTGCCACGTCCGCGTTGACGACTCTGTTTCACATGGAGCCATCGCCACGGGCGTTGAAGTTCGTCACGAATGTCTTTTTATCGAAATACGGCTGGAAACACGAACTGGCGGGCATAAAGTACCCAGTTGCTGAAATGAGTTTCCGCCAAACAATTCACGGACTCAATACAAGTGACCGGGGTTTCAAGATAGAAGTTGATAAGGTTAATCGGAAAGTTCTTGTTTCATTCAACGCTAGTAAAGTAGCTCCTCGACATGCACAATGGCTAGAGACGGTCAAGAATCGTGTAGGAATCGGCGAACTTAATCCACAGCCGTATTGGGGCTTTGATGATCTATATCACAAAGCAGGCACAAAACTCTTCAATACTTTCTACGTTGAAGCGGACGTGATGAAGAACGGCGACCAGGAATTCTTTCATTACAACCGCATTCTGATTCTACAGGGCCTCAGCGTTGATAAATTTATCGCGGCGCTTGCTCAAGGCTATGTGCTTGTGGATTTTGACGCGCGAACAGGTCATAATCACGGCACGAAGTTCAGGTTGCGTCAGAATGCTCGACCAAGCCTATACTCCGATATTCAGGAAGTTGCATAACCTGAGTGGGAAAGCCAGGCGCGAACGCTACGGGTCTCACCAGCACCTCAACACGTCATGCCAAAGTGACCAGACACCGCCATGATGTCCATGACATCAATCACCCCGTTAGGTTCGGTCACGTCGTAGGTCGGGTCGTATAGAGCCGCATTGCGCCAACGGCTGGCAACCGCCGTGATATCGAGCATGTCTACCGCACCGTCGTGATTGAAGTCATAGCAGACGCCAGGCGTTGCTGTGGGCGTCGGCGTCATCGTCGGGGTGTTGGTAGGCAGCGGGGTTGGTGTTGGGGTGTTGGTGGGAACTGGGGTCGCTGTCGGCGTCGGAGTTGGCGTGGAGACCGGTAGATGATAGCTATCCTGCAGCGTGCCGCCGTTGTTCACCGACAGGAACGCGAAATCCACGGTCGTGTCGGTGGCGACGATGCGCATGGCGCCCCAGTTGGCGTTGTAGCGGAATGCGCTGCCTGCCACGGGCGTCCCAAAGCCGTATCTGGAGGCGCCGCCAAGCCCATTCACGAAATAGACAATCCCATCCCTTACGATACGTTCATACGTGTGATCGTGCCCGTTCAGCACCACGTCGGCTCCCCAGGCGGCAAAGGGCCACTGCATGTACGGAGTTGATCCGTGGGTAGAACCTGACGAGTACGGCGGATGGTGAAAGACGACCACATTCCAGGCTGAGGTTGAAGCGGCCAATTGGGTTTGCAGCCAGGTCGCTTGAACCGACGTGCTGCTGGTTCCGTCTGGTTCCTGGGTGTTGCTGTTGATCACAAAAAGGTGCACCGGCCCCTGCACGAAGTCGTAGTAGCGCTCGTTGTTCGACGTGTTGGTCAAACCCGCGCCCGGCAGCGTGAAGTAGGTCAGATAGGTTGTCGGTGACGGTGTGGCATCGCTGTAGTCGTGGTTTCCCATGGATGGGAAAAAGCGGTTGACGGCGGCCAGGCCGGTCGGGCAGCGAGCGCCCGTGGTGGAGATATCCTTGAGAAAATTGCAGTAGTAAGCGCCCGTGGATTCATCATACTTTCCCGTCCCGGCGCCGCCTGCTGTGCTGTAATAGTCATCTCCCGTCGTTACCACGAAATCAGGATTCCACCCCGAGACCATGGTGGCTACCGCCTGCTCATTGGCATCATCCACACCATAATCGCCGATGACGGCAAACGTCACGGTCGTGTTGACATTCTTCATCGCATTGTGGGCTGCACTGGCTCTCGCCAACGACGCAGGGGGCAGAACGACGCCGGTGATCAGCAGCCAGATGATCGCTGCCGCCATCCGGCGCAGGCGTGGCCGATGGGTTTGAAACAAGTGGGTTGTCACGATTTTACTCCTTCCACGAAAGACTCGTGCGCTCACAGACAAGACGTTGGTCGCCAGTACGCTGCTTACCGCACCGCAGCAAACAGGCATTTGAGATATGCGCCTTCGGCGAAAGCAATCGGGTGATCCAGGGCGTGGCCGCTGCGTGCGAAAATGTGGAGAGGGCGATCTACCTCAGCAGCGGCCTGCTCGACAGCGGCGAAAAAGTCCGCGGCGCTCACCCGGCTCGAACACGAAGCCATGACCAGGGTACCAGCAGGCGCCAATACATCCACGGACAGACGGGTCAAACGCTGATAGGCGCGCACAGCGCCCTCGATTTCACGCTCTTGTTTCGCCAGGGCCGGTGGGTCCACGATCACCAGGTCAAATCGCTGCCTGCGTTCCCGCAGCGCAGCCAGGGCGTCAAACGCGTCAGCCGCCAGCACGGTGTGCGTCGCCGCAGCCACGGCCGGCAGATGCTGGTTCAGCTCGAAGTTGCGCACGGCCGCGGCCAGCGCGGGCGCGCTGATATCCAGGCTCAGGACCTCGGGCGCGCCGCCGGACGCGGCATAGAGCGAAAAACCACCCGTGTAGGCAAAGACGTTCAACGTGCGACGGCCGGCTGCTAATCCAGCCACAGCCGCTCGATTCTCGCGCTGATCGAAGAAGAAGCCGGTCTTCTGGCCGCGCAGCACGTCAGCCTCGAAGCACAGCCCATTTTCGGTAAAACGCACGGCCGGATTGGGCAGGTCGCCGGCCAGGGTCATGGCGTCCTCCAGGCCGTACAGCAGGGCTGGCTGGCGCCGCATCTCGCGGCTGAGGCGCAGAACCACGCCCTGCGCGGTCATCACCTCGGCCAACGCGGCCAACAGCGTGGGCAGATGCGGGATCCAGGCCGCGGTGTAGACCTTCAAGACGAGAATGGCATCGTAGCGATCAATCACAAGCCCCGGCAGCCCGTCGTTCTCGCCGTGCACCAGGCGATAGCCGGTGGTGCCCTGAGTAGGCAAATCGGCGCGGCGGGCTGCGGCCGCAGTCAACTGGGCAGCAAACCAGGCCTGATTGATGGCGGCGGGCGCGCCATGGTGCAGGATGCGCACGCGGATGACCGAGGTAGGATCGTAGAGGCCGATGGCGAGAAAGCGGCGCTGATCGTCGAAAATGACGGCCAGGTCGCCTGGGCGCCCTGGTTCGCGTTGATCGGTTATCGCTTGTTCGAATAGCCAGGGATGCCCCTGGCGCAGGGCGCGCTGCGCCGCTGGCGTGACGCGCAGGGCCAGTCGTCGGCCGGATGGCGGTGGAATGTGCGCCAGTAACTCAGCCGGTGCGATCGTCATGTCCGATGACGCCTCATCGTACGTCTGCGCTTGCCCTGCCTCGATTCGTTGCGCTTGATGATGAGGCATGGCAACCCTATAGTCTGATTCAGAAAAGCATCAATCATCTCGATCTCACCATCGCCGCACGCCAGCAAAATCTTGATCTCTGCATCACGTTTCCACACGTCAGCCGTGCAGGCAATGGCCGTGACGCGGCGTTCGGCGTCTCGGCCCAGCCAGACATCAATGCCCTGCCCATCGCCGGCCGTGGTTCCCGCGAGATAGCCATAATCCAGCGGATAGATCACGTCCGGCCGCCGCGGGTGGGGTGCGCCTCGCGGCCGATCAATCACCAGGGAGTTTTCCTCGACAAGTTTCTCCAGCGCACGCCAGAATTCAGGACTTGGATCGTTCGTCACCGCTTGCCGCCTCGTCAGCGCCGGCCACGCCAATGTAAAATCGTGCTGCCATCGGTGAAACCCAAGGGCAAGAGCGCGCCGGGCCCCAGGATGACCAGGTTATCCAGCGTGACAAACAGAGCCAGCCACCAGGTCAGTCCGGCGGCGGGCCGCAGCAGGATGGTCAGCACCGCGGCCGCCAGCCCCAGGAGGGTGCTGGCAATCGGTCCGCCCATCGCCCGCCGAATGTGCACCCGGCCCGGCAAGGCAGGCTCGGCCGCGGGATAGAGCGATCTTCCGAGCAGTCCCCACAACTGCACGCCGGTCATCGGATAACCGGTGCGTTGGGCAGCGATGGCATGCCCCAGGTGATGCGTCAGAATCGAACCCCAGTGGAGCGCCACCAGCAGCAAGCCTCCCAGCAACAAGGCGCCCCACGGCAGGCGAATCACCCACAGTCCCAGGCCGAAGACAAAGATCCAGAGGAGCACTGAGCCGATGAACGCCGATGAGCGGGCGCTCAACTGCAGCCCGCCGATCGTACCGAGCTTGGTTTCAGTTGCCATGATGCCTCCCGCACCAGTGCAAAGTACAAAGGGGAAAGTGCAAAGTGCAGAGGGTCGGGACATTCTTCTGCTTTGCGCACCTGGCTGATTGTATTCTATCATCGTAGGGGCGGTTTCGGCCAAATGACGATGTAGAGTATAATCCAGGCGCGGCTGCGGCCGAGCAGTGGACACGATGCACGTAATCCAGAATCTGATCGCCTGATCCGTTGGAGATGCCATGACTTTACGATTGATGCGGCGCGGCCTGCCTGTGCTGCTATTGCTGCTGCTGAGCGCCTGCCAGGTGCGCAATCCGGGCGAAAGCGGCCCGCTCACGCCTACCGTGACCCCCAGCGAGCGCGTGATCAGCGTTACCAACACGCCGACGCGGCGCCCGGCCGTCACACCGACGCCCACCCCTCTGCGCCTGCCCAACTATCCTGAACAACCGCTCAACCTGCCGCGTGCCACAGTGCTAAGTGTGATAGACGGCGATACGATTGATGTGCGCGTCGGGGGCCAGGTGGTCAGCGTGCGCCTGTTGGGCATCAACACGCCGGAAGTGCCGGGGCCGTACCGCACGGCGCAGTGTTTCGGCAATGAGGCTTCAGCCAACGCCAAGCGCCTTCTCGCCGGCGCAACTGTCTACCTGCAAGATGATCCGCAGCAAGACGACAAAGATCAATATGGTCGCTGGCTGCGTTACGTCTGGCTAAGCGATGGCCGCCTGTTCAACCTGGAGGCGATTGCGCAGGGGTTTGCGCTGGAGTACACTTATTACAAAGAGCGGCCCTATTCGCTCAATCGCGTTTTCCGTGATGCGCAGCGGCTGGCGCAGGAGCAGCAGCTTGGCCTCTGGTCGCCGCAAACCTGCGATGGCGACATCAAGCGGCCGCCGCTGTCAGCCACGACCGTGGCGCACACGCCTGCTGTGCGGCCGACGCTTGCCGCCACAGCGGTGATGCGTACACCCACCGCGGCGCCAGCAGCGACGCGCAGCGCCAACAGCTCGATCGCCATCACCGGCATGAAATATGCCGGCGGCGATGAAGTGGTTACGCTGACGAATCAGGGGACGGCGCTGCAATCCCTCGACGGCTGGCGTCTGCAGAGCTACGGCGGCAGTCCCTGCCGGCCGGTGTCAACGCAGGTCTTCGTTTTTCCGACCGATTTCACCCTGGAGCCAGGCGCCAGCGTGCGCGTCCACAGCGGCCCGCAGGCGGTGAACAAACCGCCGACTGATCTCGCATGGACGGCCGACACGGTTTGGAGCAACAGCGGCGATCGCGCCGACCTGCTCAGCGCGGACGGACAACTCGTGACCTCGTTGGCCTACGGCGCTTGCCAGTGAGGATCGCTCAGTCGAAGCGGCGCACCGCAGGATGTAAGAGGCCAAGCGCGGTAATCAGCGCCGTGAGCAGGCCGCCGATGATGAAGACGAGGGCTGGCCCGATCCTTTCGGTAGCCCAACCGGTCAGCCCGTAGCCAAGCGGCAGCAGCATGAAGGAGCCGAGCATATCGAAGCTCGCCACGCGGCCCAGCTTGTCGCCCGGCACTGCGGTTTGCAGGATGTTCGTCCAGATCAAGCCAAAGACCTCCAGGGCCGCGCCGTTGGCGACGGCCGCCAGCAAGACGACAGCCAGCGGCACGTTGGCGCCCAGCACGGCCAATCCCAGGCCAGCGACGATGGCGCCGCTGTAAGACACCAAACCACGCCACCGCAAGCGCGGGTAACGCCCCATCCATAGCCCGCCGAGGATATAGCCGATCGGAAACATGGCGTAGAGCAGGCCCAGGGTTTGCACACCGCCGCGCAGGTGATCTTTGACCAGGAAGGGCAGCGCCACAGAAAATGGCCCGGCCAGCGTGATGTTGGTCAAGGAAAACAGCAGGATTGTCACCCAAAGAATGGGACTGCTGACGACCACCGCCAGCCCCTCACGCAGGTCGCGCCCGATCCCACCCAGTCCCTGGGTTGCCGGTAGCGCAGGCGCTGTGGATATGCGCATGAGCGGCAGCACCAACAGCGCCGCGGCAAAAAACGAGAACGCATTGCCGGCAAAGGCCAGCCCGGCGCCGCCCAGGCCGACCAGGGCCGCGCCCAGGGCCGGCCCCACGATGCGGCCAGCCTGGGAACTGAGGCTGGTCAATGAATTGGCGCTGGTCAGCGCGCTGACCGGGGTTAACTCCGGCACGAGCGCCAGGTACGCCGGTTGAAAGAAGGCGTCTGCCAGGCCAAAGAGCAGGCTGGCGCCGTAGATGTGCCAGATTTCCAGGCGCCCGCTCAGCGCCAGCCATGCCACGGCCGCCGCGGCGACGCCTCGGCCCAGGTCGGAGACCAGCAGCAGGCGCACGCGCGGCAGGCGATCCACGGCGACGCCGCCGATGAGGACGAAGAGCAGCATCGGCGCCATCGAGAAGGTCAAGACGGCGCCCATCGCCAGCGCGGAGCCGGTCTTCTCCAATACCCACCACGCCAGCGCCACCTGGTAGAGATGATCGCCGACGCGTGAGATCGTCTGCCCAATCCAGAGGAGGGCAAACGACCGATGCGTCAGGGCACGAAAAAGCGCCATCGGCAGCCTCCATGCAGCAGCTAGTTCAGGGAGGTCGGCTCGGTTAACGCGGCGGCAGCCTGCGGCAGGACATGTCGCAAGAACTGGCCGGTGTAGGAAGCCGGTACGTGCGCGATGTCCTCAGGTCGGCCTTCGGCGATGATGCGGCCGCCGCCATTCCCGCCTTCCGGCCCCATGTCAATCACCCAGTCGGCTGACTTGATGACGTCCAGGTTGTGTTCGATAACCACCAGGGTGTTGCCGCGATCGGCCAGGTCGTGCAGCACGTGCAGCAGCCGCCGCGTGTCCTCGAAGTGCAAACCGGTGGTGGGTTCGTCCAGGATGTAGAGCGTGTCTCCGGTGTCGCGTCGGCTCAGCTCCTTGCTCAGCTTAATGCGCTGCGCCTCGCCGCCGCTCAACGTCGTGGCCGCCTGCCCCAGGCGGATGTAGCCCAGGCCCACGGCTTCCAGGGTCTTGAGCTTGTTGCGAATGGCTGGGATGTTGTTGAAGAACTCGTGCGCTTCTTCCACGGTCATGTCGAGCGTGTCCGCGATAGATTTGCCCTTGTACAGAATCTGCAGCGTGTCGCGATTGTAGCGCTTGCCATGACAGACCTCGCACGGCACCCAGACATCGGGCAGGAACTGCATCTCGATGCGAATCGTGCCATCGCCCTGGCAGGCTTCGCAGCGGCCGCCCTTGACATTGAACGAGAAGCGCCCTGGCCCGTAGCCGCGCAGCTTGGCGTCCGGCAGGCGCGCGAACAGATCACGCAGCGGGCCGAAGAGGCCGGTGTACGTGGCCGGGTTGGAACGCGGGGTGCGCCCGATCGGACTTTGGTCAATATCAATGACTTTGTCCAACTGTTCGATGCCCAGGATCGTCTCGTGCGCGCCCGGTTTGTCTTTGGCCCGGTAAAGCACCTGCGCCAGCCGCTTGTAGAGCACCTCGATCACCAGGCTCGATTTGCCGGAGCCGGAGACGCCGGTCACGCAGATAAACTTGCCCAGGGGGATGCGCACATCCAGGCCTTGCAGGTTATTCTCGGTGGCGTGTTTGATGAGCAGGGTTTTGCCGTTGCCCTCGCGGCGCTTGGCCGGGACCTCAATTTGCTTTTCGCCGCGTAGATAGCGCGCCGTCAACGAATCGGGGCACTCGATGAAGCGGTCGCGCGGCGCGGAACAGACCACCTGCCCGCCGTGCTCACCTGCGCCCGGCCCCAGGTCCACGATCCAATCGGCCGCACGCATGGTCTCTTCATCATGTTCTACCACGAGCACGGTGTTCCCCAGGTCACGCATGGCAATCAGCGTGCGAATCAGGCGCGCGTTGTCGCGTTGATGCAGGCCGATGGAAGGCTCGTCCAGGATGTAGAGCACGCCCATCAACTGTGAACCGATCTGCGTCGCCAGGCGAATGCGCTGCGCTTCGCCGCCGGACAGGGTGGCCGTGGCGCGATTGAGCGACAGGTAGTTCAAGCCTACATCGGCCATGAAGCCGAGCCGGGCGCGAATCTCCTTCAGAATCTGGCGCGCGATCGTCCATTGGCGCTGCGTCAGCGGCGAGGCCGCCGGCACCTCGATCGCTTCGCCGTACTTCGCTACGCGTTGACTTTCTTCCGCGCCGTCGCTGCCATTGGCCGCAACCGTGACGACCGGCGCGGTCTCCCCTTGCAGCAGCCGCACCCATTCCAGGGCCTCGATCACTGAGAACTGCGTCACCACGTCTATGTTCTGATCCACGATCGTCACGGCCAGGGCTTCGGGGCGCAGGCGCTTGCCGCCGCAGGCCGGGCACGGGCGCGACGTCATCAGTTCTTCCATCTCGGATCGGATGTAATCGGAGGTTGATTCGCGGTAGCGCCGCTGCAAGTGCGGGATGACCGCCTCGTAGGTCGTTTCGTAGGTGCGCAGTTGGCCGGCCGTGTTGTGGTAGGTGATGGCAACCGACTCGGCATGCCCGGGCCCAAACAGGATGATCTCGCGCTGGCGGTTGCTCAGCTCCTTCCACGGCACGGTGAACGGAATATGGTGCTTGGCGCAAAGCGCGCGCAGGAGCTGCCGATAGTGATTCTCCTCATCCTTCTGTCCTTGCTTGCCCCAGCCGCTGACGTTCAACGCGCCCTCTGCCAGCGACAGATCAGGATTCGACACGATCATCTCAGGGTCGAACTCCATCTGCACGCCCAGGCCGCTGCACGTCTGGCAGGCGCCGTGGGGGGAGTTGAACGAAAAGGTGCGCGGTTCGATCTCTGACAGGCTGATGCCGCAGTGAACGCAGGCAAAATGCTCGGAGTAGAGCCGATCGGTCGGCGCGGCGTCGCGCCGGCTCACGTCGCTGACGAGCATGGCGCCGCCGCCCAGGCGCAGGGCTGTCTCCACTGAGTCGGTGAGGCGGCCCAGATCGAGCGCGCCCTCGCCATCTTTTGTCACCACCAGGCGATCCACAACGGCTTCGATGGTGTGATTCTTGTAGCGATCGAGCTCGATCTCCTCGTCCACATCGTGCACCTCGCCGTTGACGCGCACGCGCACGAAACCGGCTTTGCGCACGTCCTCGAAGATGCCTTTGTGTTCGCCTTTGCGGTCCTGGATCAACGGCGCCAGGATCAAAATGCGGCTGTCGGCTGGCATCTCCATGATCGAATCTACAATCTGCTGCGCGCTCTGTTGGGCGATTTCGCGGCCGCAATTGGGACAGTGGGGCGTGCCCACGCGGGCAAAGAGCAGGCGCAGATAGTCGTAGATCTCAGTGGTGGTGCCCACGGTGGAACGCGGATTGCGGCTGGCGCCTTTCTGGTCAATCGAGATGGCGGGGCTAAGCCCTTCGATCTGGTCCACGTCGGGCTTTTCCATCAGGCCCAGGAACTGGCGTGCATAGGCCGACAAGGACTCAACGTAGCGGCGTTGACCTTCAGCATAAATCGTGTCGAAGGCCAGGGACGATTTGCCCGACCCGGAGAGGCCTGTGATGACCACCAAGCGGTCACGCGGCAGCTCTACGGTGATGTTCTTCAGGTTATGTTCTCGTGCACCACGAACGATCAATTTGTCATGAGCCATGATCCAGTTCTCCTGGCGTGGCGCGTCACGCGATGTCGAACGACTAAGAAACCGGGTTTCTGTGGTGAAACCCGGTTTCGGCAAAAATAATGTCGGCCAAAACAGGCCGCAGAATCGGTTACTTCTTCTTCGTTTCCTCGGGCACTTCTTCGCCCTTGGCTGCCTTACCCTTGACAACCACTTCCGGCTCAGCGGATGTGGTGGCAGGCGCGGCTTCACCGGTCTCCTCAGAAACGGCGGCGCGCGTGCGGCTGAGCATCACCACAGCCTCGTCGGGATCAATGGCTAACTTCACATTGGCTGGCACCACCAGATCTCTGGCATGGAGGATGTAATGTTCGGGTGTGAGTTGGCTGATGTCAATCGCCAGCGAATCAGGAATGTTGCCAGGCAAACAGGAAACCGTGATGGTCTCCAGGTTGTGCACCAGGATGTAGTCACTGCCCACGCTGGCGGGCAGCGCGCCGAGCAGCTTGACGCGTACATCAATCTCAACCAATTCTGTCATGGAGACCTGGTAGAAGTCCACATGCAGTGGATTGCGCTTGACAGGATGACGCTGCAGTTCCTTGATGAGCACGGCCACCTGGCGGGCGCCAAAATCGAGCGTGGTCAGGTGGGTCAGAGCGCCCTGCTTGACCGCCTTGTCAAGGCTGATCCGCTCAATTTGCACGGATTCGGCTGGGACATTGTGTCCGTACATGACGGCGGGCACCCAGCCCTGCTGGCGCAGTTGATTGGCATGAACAGATGGGTCGCGCGGCTGCGCCACTAATGAAATTTGAGCCACGATTCTACGATCTCCTTTTTACGACGAACGTCTGGTCCGTTTTTTTCTATGATTACTATTCAGCCCAGCTTCTGCACGACCACTTGCGCTGCTGTACAACGCCTGGGATCGCGGCAGCAAGCGCGCAGATCGCCAGCGGATGCTTTCTGTCATCGGCGCAGGCCGACGGCTCGCCGAAGTCTTGGCAATGGCTGCAGCGGTTTCAACCGCCGGTGCGCAAATCAAGGTGCAAACGCAAACAAAGGCGCCTGTGAGCAGGCGCGGGGGCTATTGTACCTGAGGCCGGACGTTTCGTCAAAGTCTCGCTAATGAATGAATAGGTAGGCGCCGTTTAGATCACACCGCGGGCGCGCAGCGCCTGTATGTCATCATCGTGATAGCCCAGCTCATGCAGAACCTCGACCGTGTGCTGACCGAGCGTTGGCGCCGGCAAGCGGTAGCTCAGTTGATCCCCTGAAAAGTGAACCGGGTATGCGAGCGATTTGACTTTGCCCGCGGTGGGATGATCCAATTCGACAATATCGCCGCGCGCCAGGATGTGCGGGTCGTTGAGTGCTTGCGGCACGCTGTAGATTGGCCCGCAGGGAATGCCCGCGGCGTCGAATTCAGCCAGCCACTCCGCAGCATCCCGCGTCAAGAAAATCGGCTCGAGCTGTGCGATCAACGCGGGGCGGTTGACGTTGCGCAGCGGGTTGGTGGCAAACCGCGGGTCAATCATCAGAGACTCCTCAGCGCCGATAATTTTGCACATCTTCTGCCAGAGCCGCTCGCTGCCTACGGCGATGATGAACCAGGTGTCGTGCGCCTTGAACGGCTGATAGGGTGTGATCGTCGCATGTTGATTGCCCAGGCGCGGGGCTTCTTGCCCGGTAGCAAAGTACGCGCCCGCCACATGACTGAGCCAGGTCAACTGCGAGTCGAGCAGAGAGACATCGAGCGCCTGGCCTTTTCCCGTCTGGAAACGGCTGATGATCGCGGCCAGGATTCCCGTGAACGCATAGATGCCGCCGGTCAGGTCAGCGATGGGGACGCCGTAGCGCACCGGCGCGCCCTCTGGCTCGCCCGTAATGGACATAATTCCGCACATCCCCTGCACGATGATATCGTAGCCAGTGCGCTCCGCATAGGGGCCGGTGCGGCCAAAGCCTGTCAGTGACACATGGATGAGCCGTGGGTTGACCTGAAGGCAGCTCTCTGGGTCGAGCCGGCGTTTGGTCAAAGAGTCAAGGCGTGGAAAGTTGTTGAGGAAGATGTCAGCGCCGTACACCAGTTTGCGCAGGATTTCGCTACCTTCTTCAGTGTCGAGTTTGAGCGCCATGCCGCGCTTGTTGCGGTTCGTACTCAGAAAATAGGCGCTCTCATCCCCGACATAGGGCGGCGCCCAACCGCGGGTCATGTCGCCTTTGCCCAATTCCTCGATCTTGATTACTTCCGCGCCCATGTCCCCCAGGTACATGCTGCAGATGGGGCCGGCCAACGCCTGTGTCGCATCAATGACCTTCATGCCGGTCAAGATAGGCTGGTTGCGTGCGTTCGTCACGTCGTTGTGTTCCTTTCGTATGGGAGGTCCGCAGCCTGGCTAATCTGAGGCGCGCCGTAAGCGGCGCTGCTCGTCGCGCGCGCGCCGGCCATCGGACAGCGAGCGCGCGGGGCCGCCGCGCAACACATTGATGATCTCGGCCATGATGCAGACGGCAATTTCTGCCGGCGTGCGTGCGCCGATGTCCAGGCCAATGGGTGCATAGATGCGATCGAACTTCTCTGACGGGATGCCTTGCTCGTGGCTGAGGAGCTGGAACACCGCGTCCACCCTGCGCTGCGATCCAATCATGCCGATGTAGGCCAACGGCGCGTCCAGCACTTCGAGCAGGCAGTCAATGTCGTACTGATGGCCGCGCGTGACCAGGACGATGTAGGAATCCTTGTCCAGGCGGCCGTCAGCCACCATCGCATGCACGGTTTCCCGCAGCGGCGCGGCCAGAACCACATCGGCCTGTGCAAAACGCTGGCGGTTGGCAAACTGCGGCCGGTCGTCCAAGACGGTGACCGTGAATCCGCACAGACTGCCCAGGCTTGCCAGCGGCACCGCGATGTGCCCAGCGCCCACGATCGCCAGGTGCGGCGGCTGGCGCTGCACCTCCACGAAGACACGCAGCGTCGCGCCCATCTCCTGGCTGTAATCCAGGGTGCGGTGCTGCTTGCCGCTCAGCGTCGCGACGGCATCCGCCAGGATGCGCGCGTCAAGCTCGCCCAGGCCCAGATCGCCCAGCGCGGGCTGATCGCGCCAGACCAATGCCCGGCGGCCCTGGCTGGCCTGGAAGGGCCCGGACGCAGAAATGACCGTGACAAGGGCCACGCCGCGTTTGTCATCGAGCGATGAAAGCAGCGCGGAGAGGATGGGATCGGTCATTGGCCCCAACGCTCGACATAGACGTTCATGATGCCGCCGCAGACGCCCAGGCTTTGCATGGAAATGTCTTCGGTCAGGTCCACACGTACGTTCTGCGGCTCCCCTGTCTGGATGACATCCAGCGCTGCGCGGATGACATCCGCTTCACCGCAGCCGCCGCCAATGGTGCCGATGTGTTGGCCGAGGGGATGAATGATCATCTTGGCGCCCACCTCGCGCGGCACCGAACCCCGCACTTCGGTGATCGTGGCAAGGGCCACCGTTTCACCCTGGTCAAGCAAGTCGCTTAGTCTGTGATAAATCGTGTCCATTGCTCTCCCTTGCGCCGACCTCTCGTTGATAATCCATCGGGGTGTCCATATCGCTCAAAATAGTGGGGCTGTCCACCGTCACATGCTCGATCTGGCCCGCCAGCGATTGCCAGAGCGAACGCAGGCTCTCTTGCCAACTCAAGGCCAAGACCGCTGGCCATACTGCGCGCGGCAGGCAGATGGGATGCCCCCGGCGCATCTGGTAGCTGGGAATGATGATACGCTCCGCTGGACCTTGACGCCAGGCCGCCACAACCGCTTCAATGGTGGACGCCTGCATGCGCGGCTGATCGCCTACTGCAATCAGCGCAGCGTCCACCGCCGGCCCCAGGCCACGCAACCCAACCTGGATGGAAGAAATCATGTCGCCGGCCGCGTAATCGGGATTGAAGACGAAGCGCACGGGGTAGGCGCGCAGGGCAGCCGCCAATGCCTCATGCGCATGCCCGGTGACCACCAGCACCTCGTCCACTGACGTAGCAAGCAAGGTCGTCGCCACCTGCTCAATCACCGTGTGCTCACCCCACGGCAGCAGCGGTTTGAACCGTCCCATGCGCGTGGAACGCCCGGCCGCCAGCACTATCCCGGCAATCATGGTTGCCTCGCAGCATTACCCGGGCCCGAGGCTGAAGCCCTCCGGCTTCGACGTACAAGCCCCTTCGGGTCTGCAAACTCGGCCTGGCTCTGGTTTGCAGGGTCTTTTATCTTACATGTGCATGGTCGAACGAACCACAATACCCCAGAATGGTCTTTCATCATGGGCCAATGATAACACAACGCGCACCCTGCTGCCAAGTTCACCCCGCGTCAGCCTGCATGGGCCAGCGCACAGCCACGCGGCCAACTCGTTCCTGATCTCCAATCTCCGGTCTCTGGTCTTCATACTCCGGTCTCTGGTCTTCATACTCCGGTCTCTGGTCTCCAATCTTTGATCTCCGGTTTCCAACCTCCACTCTCCTCCTCGCGGCTTGACAAATTTTCTGCCGCGTGAGATAACACAACCAAGACAGTTCATTCCGTCGCTCGCTGATCGTTAGGTTGTCTTAGGCAGGTGAATATGACAGACTTGCAGCCGATTCGAGTTCTTATTCTGACCGCGGATGCAGGCGCAGGGCATCGCAGCGCCGCGAATGCGCTAGATGGGGCGCTGCACGCCCGTTATGGCGATCGTGTCATTACCGCGATTGTCAATCCGCTGCACGAGCCTCATGCGCCCATTGCTTTCCGCGTGGCTGAGGAAAACTATCTGAACCAGGTGCAAGCCACGCCCACCCTCTACCAGTTACAGCACGAGGCGACCGATTCGCCGCTGTCGGCTGCGCTGTTTGGCCTGTCCGCGCGTCTGCTGCTGGCGCGCACCATGACGCGGCTCCTGGTGCGTTGGCAGCCCGATGTAGTCGTCTCGGTCTACATGCTCTACAGCGAGGCTGTGGCTGCAGCCAGCGCGCGCCTGGGCCGTAAGGTTCCGCACATCACCGTCATCACCGATCTCGGTTCCACCGTGCACTCGGTGTGGTTTTCGCCGCACGATGCATTTTGCGTGGCATCGTCAGAGGTGGTGCGGCGCAAAGCGATTACGTGCGGCATGGACGAAGCGCATGTGGTGGTCGCCGGCATCCCGGTGGATCGGCGCTTTGGCCAACCTGCGGCCCCGGTCAGCGAATTGCGCGCCCAGTTGGGCTGGGAGGCTGATCGGCCCGTCATTCTGTTGATGAGCGGCGGCGCCGGCATCGGTCATGTGGCGGACCTGGCGGCCGCGATTGATGCGGCTGGCCTGCCCGCGCAGTTGGCCGTGGTGGCTGGCCGCAACGAGGAGCTAGAAGCGCACCTGCGCGCCACCCCCTGGCGTAACCCAACGTACATCTACGGCTTCACGCGTGAGGTGCCCACGTTGATGCACGCCTCGAACATCGTCTTGACCAAGGCCGGCGGCCTATCCGTCAGCGAGGCGCTGGCCGCGGGCCTGCCGATCATTCTGCACAGTGCGATTCAGGGCCAGGAAACCGGCAACGTCGAGCACGTGGTGGAGCACGGCGCTGGGGTGTGGGCGCCGACGTCAACCGAGGTTGTGCGCACGCTCAAGCGGTGGTTGGTGCAAGACCCGCAGGAGTGGCGGCGCTACACCGACGCGGCGCGTGCATTGGGTCGTGGTCAGGCGGCTGACGATGTGGCTGGCCTGGCGTATGAAGTGGGCTACCGTGCGCAAAGGGAAACACAGCCGGCCGCGCCGCGCCGCCGGCTGGCTGTTCAAATTCGCCCGCTGCGCGCGTGGGCAAAGCGCTATGCGCGGCGTATCCTACGGCCCTAGCTGCGCCGCCAATTGGCTGAGCGGTGTGCGTGAGCTCATGTCAAGGCTCAACGGCGTCACCGACACCACGTGATCCACCGCGAACGCGTAGATGTCGGAGTCTGGCTCCAGGCGCGACCGATCAATGATGATCTGATAAGGCAGGCGCACCGCGTCTTCGAAACGCAGGCGATCGCTCGGAATCGTCTGGTAATAAGGCAGGCGTGATTGCCGTGTCAGTCGCCACGGTGTCTGCGGCGTTGCGGCTGCGGGAATGTCCATCTTGAGCACATCCACATCGGGCGGGAAGGGCTGCGCCAGCGCCAGGCGCGTCAGCCAGCGCGTAAAGTGCACCGCGACGCGCCAATCCACATCGTAGCCGAGACGGGCATGATACGCGGGATCGGTCTCGAGTGAGATGGCGAGCGCGGGCACGCCCATGTCCGCGGCCTGCAAGGCGGCGCCCACGGTGCCGGAAACCATCACGCTGGTGCCCAGGTTTTCGCCATAGTTGATGCCGGAGATGACCAGGTCAGGGCGCTGCGGGCGACAGACTTCGTGCAGGCCGTAGAGGACCGCTTGCGCGGGTGAACCGGGCACCGAGTAGGCCGGCACATGATCGCCGTTCAGACGCAGTTCTTCGACAAAAATAGCGCCGCTCATACTGCCAGGCAGGCTGCGCCCCATCGCGCTCTGCTGTTCCTTCGGCGCCACCACCACCAGATCAGCCAAATCGTGCACGGCCTCAATGGCTGCCATCAGCCCGGGCGAATGAATTCCATCATCGTTAGTCAGCAAAATCAATGGCCGCGTCAACGTGATGCCTCCGAACCCAGGTTTGCGTCCGCTGACACTTCAAGGAGTTGCTCATGACCTGTGCTCGGTGTTCGGAGCCATATCTCCGCCGTCGGGAATTCTTCTACCTGCCTGATCAGGATCGGGATTCGGCCATAGGCCTCTCGAATCCTCAGATAGAGTAGTCGTCGGTCTGGATCATGATCTGCCACCCGCCGTTCGTGGATAGCAACCCATTCCTTGGGAAACTTCCGCCACAAATCAGGGTGCATTGACTCGTAGGCGCTGATTTCACGATCGAGCTTGGCTCGCTGCTGTTCGCGCAGATAGTGCGTCACGGCATCATTGACGATGTCACTCAGGCTACGACCCTCCTGCCGCGCATCGTCTTCGAGGCTGACCAGAAGCTCTGGTCGTAATCTAATCGCTTCCATATTGGTTCACTTTCACGATCAACGCCTATCCAGCGTTGCACTCAATGGATGCGTTATTTTAGCATGAGGTTAGCCGGCGGGCAAAGGAACGGAACGCGCAGACTTCCGAAGTCTGCAGGACTTCGGAAGTCTGGTTTGACGCGCGAGCCGCTTAGCGGCCGTTCTTGGCGGGGCGCCGCGTGTCAATATCGTCTGGATACATCAGCGCGTCGCGGCCGCGTTCGCCTGTCCGGATGCGCACTACATCATCCACCGGGTAGATGAAGATCAGGCCATCGCCCTCTTTACCGGTGCGGGCGGCGCCGATGATGGTTTCGATCGTCCGCTCCACGTTATGATCGCTCAACACGATGTTGACCTGCACCTTTGGCAGTAAGTCCATGTGGTAGGTGGTGCCGCGCCAGGAGAGTTCGATCCCACCCTGGCGACCGTGTCCGCGCACCTCAATCACGTTCATGCCCATGATGCCGACGGCGCGCAATGCGTCCATCACATCGTTCAATGCTTCCTCACGAATGATCGCTTCGATTTTCTTCGTCATCAGTCTGTCCTTTTCTCTCTGCCTGCATTTGTACCATCATTTGATGAAACAATCGGCGAACGGTGCGACGGCAATTACTTCGCGGCTGCGGCCCCAGGGCGAATGGCCGGCCGCGGGGTGCGGAAGTTGCCGCCAGGCATCACGACATCCACGTTGGTGTAACCGGGCACGCCCATCTCCGGCACGTCCAGGCCGTGCACCTCATGCGCCGGGTCGCTGCGCAGCAGCTTGAGCGCATTCAACACCTTGAAGAAGACGTAGGAGAGGCCGCCCACCACGACGACCACCGAGATTGCCTCCAGGAACTGCGCCGCCAGTTGACTGGAGCCGCCAAACAGGATGCCGCGCACAGGGCCAGCCACGCCGTTCCAGCCGTCAGTCACGGGGTTGCCGTTGGCGAAGATGCCAACCGCCAGCACGCCCCAGAGGCCGTTGGCAAAGTGCACCGGCACCGCGCCCACGGGGTCGTCAATCTGCAGTCGTTCCAGGGCGAAGGTCACAATGCAGACCACGACGCCTGCAATCAAGCCAATGACCACGGCCGAGAGCGAATCCACGAACGCGCAGGGCGCGGTGATGGCGACCAGGCCGGCCAGGATGCCGTTGACCGACAGACCAGGATCTGGTTTCTTGCTCGGCCCCACGAGCCACATGTAGGCCATGGCGGCGACGCCGCCCGCCGCGCCCGCCAGCAGCGTGTTGATGGCCGCGTTGACCGCCAGCACACGCCCGGCGCCCATGAAGGCCAGCGACGAGCCGGGGTTGAAGCCAAACCAACCGAAGAAGAGAATGATGGTGCCGAGGATACCCATCGGAATGTCGTGACCAGGCATGGCGTTGGCGCTGCCGTCTTTGTTGAAGCGGCCGATACGCGGGCCGATGACGATGGCGCCCACCAGAGCCAGCGTGCCGCCGATCATGTGGACAACGCCAGAGCCAGCAAAGTCCACCGCGCCGTTGCCCAACCCGGCAAAGCGCCCCAGGTTCTGCAGCCAACCGCCGCCCCACACCCAACCGCCGACCAGGGGGTAGATGAACATGCTGACCCAGAGGCCCATGAGGACGAAGCCGCTAAACTTCAGGCGTTCGGCCATCGAGCCGGTAGGGATCGTGGCCGCCGTGTCCATGAAGACCATTTGAAAGAGGAAGAAGGAGAGCACGGCTACGTTAGAGCCAACGCCCATCAGCATGAAGCCGCTGCCGCCCAGCAGACCCACCTGGCCGAAGCGCAGGAGCGGCGTGCCCAGCAGACCCGCCAGGTCGCCCAGGGTGGTGGGCGAATGGGCCCAGGCTGCGGCCGCGCCCACGGCCGGGTAGGTGAAGTTGACCGCGCCAAACTGGAAGGCAAAGCCGGTCAGCCAGTAGCCCAGGGCGCCGATGCAGAACACCATCATGTTCATCATCATCGTGTGCGCCACATTCTTGGAACGGGTGAAACCGGTTTCCACGAGGGCAAAGCCGGCCTGCATGAAGAAAACCAGGAAGCCGGCGATGAGCATCCACATCACATTGAGACCTACGCCGGGATCATTCAGCGGGTCAATCCCATCGGCGGCAAAGACGCGGGGCGCCAGCAGGCTGAAAACCGCCAGCGTGGCCACGAGCGCGGACACGCGCACACCAAAACGGAACAGTTTCTCTTTCATCACAAAAAATCCTCCCTGCGAATTGAGTACGTGTTCACGCACAACGCAGGGAGGTTATCACAACCGGCAGCCGACTTTCCACGTTCAGGCTATACAAAAGCCATTTTCGGCCATTTGTGCACTCACAACAGAACTATCCAAACCGCCGCCCCATCCTTTGTGCACTCTGCCCGAAATCTCCGGTCTCCGGTCTCTGATCTCCGGTCTCTGATCTCCGGTCTCCGGTCTCCAACCTCTCCTACAATCCCGGCACGACACGCGCCAATCGTTCCACCGCACGTTCCAGGTCGCTCATCGCCGTGGCGATGCTGAAGCGTACATGCCCTTCGCCCGCAGCGCCAAACTCGATGCCAGGGGTGCATGCAATGTCGGCCTTCTCCAGCAGCGCATCGGCCACCTGCACGCTGTTCAGGGTCGAGTGCGGGAAGCTGGGGAACAGATAGAACGCGCCTTCGATGGGCGCGCAGGCGATGCCTGGAATTTCCGCCAGCGCATCCAGCATGAAGCGCCGGCGCGCGGCATAGGAAGCCACCATCTCCTGGATGCAGTCCTGCGGTCCGTTGAGCGCGGCAATGCCTGCGGCCATGCTAAACGAGGCCGCGGAGGTGACGCTGTGCGTCTGCAATTTCATCGCCAGCTTGACGATCGGCTGCGGCGCGGCCAGCCAGCCCAGGCGCCAACCGGTCATGGCATACGCCTTGCTGAAGCCGTTGATCGTGATTGTGCGCTCGGCCATGCCTGGCTCGGCGGCCAGGGAATAGTGCACCGCGCCATCGAACAAGAGATATTCATAGATCTCATCGCTGATGACGTAGAGATCGGCTGCGTTCGCGACCTTGACGATCGCATCCACCTCGCCGCGTGTCAGCACGCGGCCGGTGGGGTTGCTCGGGCTGTTGACCATGATGGCTTTGGTCTTGGGCGACAGATGCTGGCGCAGAATCTCTTCCGTCACCAGGAAGTTCTGATCGTTGGGCAGGCTGACGTGCACGGGGACCGCGCCATTCAGGCTCACGATCGGGTCGTAGCTGACCCAGGCCGGTTCCAGGATCATGACCTCATCGCCGGGATTGACCAGCGCGGCGATGGCGAGGTAGAGCGCCCATTTGCCGCCGGGGGTGACGATGACCTGGCTGGGGCTGACCTTGACGCCGTTTTCACGTTCCAGCTTCGCGGCGACAGCCTCCAGCAGTTTGGGCTTGCCCTGCGCGGGTGGGTAGTTGGTGTCGCCGGCGTTCATAGCCTTGATCGCGGCGTCAATGATGTGCTGCGGCGTCTTGAAGTCCGGGTCGCCGCCGGCCAGGGCAATGACATCGCGGCCCTGCGCCTTGAGCGCGCGCGCTTTGTCGGAAATGGCGACCGTGGCCGAAGGGGGAATGCCGCGCAGCAGGTGAGACAGGTTATTCATGTGTTTCTCCGTTATTCATAGGCATCGCGCGTAGCTTCTGAGTGATGGGTGATAAGGGAATGGCAATAGGCCTGCTTACCACGGCGGCTATGTTGCCTCGCAAACGGTGGAGCCGCCGCCAGGCACACAGTTCATCACAGAAGCCTATTGTAGACGACGCGTGGTGAACCCGCAAAGCGCCGAGAGCCGCATCAGCGAACACAGAATTCGCCAATTAACTCATTCTTAACAAAATCACCATACGCACTTCACCAACCGCAGCTACATTGGGCGTATCATGAGTTCATGTCCTGCCAGGCCGTCCGGCGCCCCCGCAGCCAGGAACGAAAGGCAGGCATCACTCAGAACATGACGACAATGTACACTGTGGAGGTAAACCGATGCGATCTCAGACGAACCGCAAAGCGATCATCATTTCTGCCTTGCTGACAGCCTTTGTCCTCACCCTGGCTGGCGGCGGGCTGCTGCTGTCCAACCGGCTGGCCGCCGGCAACACTGGCCCGGCGCAGGAGCAGTCTCCTGTGACCACGGGAGCGGCTGCCGATGCCGCGCTCCCACCGGGAGCGGAGGCCGCGGCTCTTGCCGTGCAGCCGGCCGACACCGATACCGTGACCGCCGCCTACGAAGCGCAGCTGCAGGCGGCCAACCAGGCGCTGCAAGAGGCCTACGCGCAGATCAACGCGCTGCAAGCCAGCCAAAATCAGCTCATCTCCGGCGCCGCAGCTCGATTCGAGCACGAGGGAGGGCACGACCATGACTAATTCAACAACACCAACCAAACGGCGATCGCCAGGCGCCAGCCTGACCTGGAAGAGTGGGGTATTGGCCTTCAGCCTGGCCGCGGTCATCGGCGGCAGTGCGCTGATTGCGCGCCTGGATCCGCCAACGCAGGTGGCTCAGGCTGTGCAAGCCCAGCCCACGGCCGCGGTGGTTCAGCCTAGCACACAAACCGGGCAGACACAGCGCAGCCGCACGACGCGACTGTCGCCGCTGCCAACCAAGCCCGTGTTTCTGCAACCGATCACCCGAACCCGGCGATCGTGAGCGTCCCATGTTGAGACAGATTCAGTTTCGGGCGATGAACACCGATGTCGGAATCTGGCTGTGGCACGCGGCTCGCCAGGCTGAGGCGTGGCTGCAGGACGCGGCTCAGCGCTTCGCTGCGATCGAGGCTGAGCTGAGTCGCTTTCGGCCTGACTCTGGCTTGAGCCGCTTGAACGCGGCAGCCGGGGCCGGGCCCCAGCCAGTGTCGCCGCTGCTGTGGACGGTGCTGAGCGCGGCGCTGGATGCGGCGCGCCGCAGTCAGGGCCTGTTCGATCCCACGCTGCTGCGCCCCCTGCAGCGCGCGGGCTATGATCGCAGCTTCGAGCAGCTGCCGCCGAATTTCCCCGGCGTTCCCGCGCTTAACACGCTGGAGTGGGGCTACCAACGGATTGACATGAATCCGGCGGCCATGACGGTGAGCTTGTCCGCAGGCCTGGGCCTTGACCTGGGCGGCATTGGCAAAGGTTGGGCGGTGGATCATGTGGCGCAGGCGTTGGCAGTGCACGGCCCGGTGCTGGTTGACGCCGGCGGCGACATTCGAGTCATCGGCGTTGCGCAGGGCGAACCCTGGCCCATTGCCGTGCAGGATCCGTTCAACGAACAAAACGACCTGCTGACCCTCGCGCTGACCAGCGGCGCCGTGGCTACCAGCAGCATCGGCGGCCGCCGCTGGACGCGCAACGGTCAGGCCATGCACCATCTGCTTGACCCGCGCACTGGTCAGCCGAGCGCCAGCGATCTGCACACCGTGACCGTGCTTGCGCCCACGGCTGCCGCGGCTGACGTGGCAGCCAAGGTCACGCTGATCCTGGGCAGCCAGCGCGGCCGCGGCTACCTGACCAGCCGCGGTCTGCGCGGGCTGCTCTGCCGGCGCGATGGTCAACAACAAACAGTCGGCCGCCTGCCGCTTAGTCACCTGCTGGCCCGGCCAATCGAAATACAGGAGGAGTACGTATCATGAGCGAACCAGTGAAGCGCCAGCCGGCGCCTCCATCTGCGTCATCCCAGTTCGACCGCGCGGCCGCGCCTGCGTCGCGCCAAAAGCCGCCAAATCCTATTCCCGACGACTATGAGACCTTCTGGGGCGCAATCTTTGGAGCGCTGGTTGGCTTGGGCCTGGCGCTTGCCGGCCTGGCCATCGGCCTCGGCGTCACCGGATGGACCGGCGACACCAAGTCTTACTGGTATCTAAGTCGCGCTTCTGGCTTCGTGGCCTACCTCCTGTTGTGGGGTTCGGTGGCATGGGGTTTGCTGCTGAGTTCCAAAATCGGCAAGGGCTGGCTGCGGCCTCCCGC
This sequence comes from Candidatus Amarolinea aalborgensis, assembly GCF_900491745.1. NCBI lineage: Bacteria > Bacillati > Chloroflexota > Caldilineae > Caldilineales > Candidatus Amarolineaceae > Candidatus Amarolinea > Candidatus Amarolinea aalborgensis. Next base: position 203,014 of record NZ_UETR01000007.1, read on the forward strand.
GCTGCTCGATGCGCATCAATTCCTGAGCAACGTCGCGGTCGGTTTCACCCTCTTCCACGGCTTGATCCTGATGGGAGATCATTATCTGAGCTTCCCACTGCAGGCGGTTCTGCTGCCTTTCGCGGGCGACTACAAGCCGGCGCTGGTCGCGGCCGGCCAACTGGGTCTGTGGCTCTCTGTGCTGTTGGTTGGCAGTTTTTACCTGCGCAAGCGACTGGGTCAGGCGCTGTGGCGGACGATACACTACAGCAGTTTCCTTGCGTATTGGGCAGTGCTCCTGCATTCGGTTCTGATCGGCAGCGATTCGAAGCTGCTCGGGGTGCAGATGCTTTACCTGGCGACAGGCAGCGTGGTGTTGTTCCTGACACTCTACCGCATACTGGCCCGCGATGGTCAGCCGCGCAAGGCGTCGGTGCTGGGATAGGAATCCAGGACATGAATGGGCGCTGGGGATCAGGCAAACAGGGGCCAGACCAGGTTGACTGGTCTGGCCCCTCTGGAAGTCGGGGCGATACTGTGTTGGCGCCCCTTCAGGCCGGCAACTCGGGCATGGGATACGCAATGACCTTGTTGATGGCGTCTGCCAAAACGGGATCTACTTCGATGGCAGCCGTCGTGGTCGCATCGGCCGGATAACCTTTTTGCTCCAGCGCGCGCACCGCGGCGACAATTTGGTCCGCGGCAAGCTCCGGGGCAAGGGAACCGGTGTTGATAATCAAGCCAAACTGAGATTCGTCATCCCAGCGCTGGCCGTAAAACATTTGCACGAACTTGCTGTGCACGGTGTCGTCTTCTCGCACCCGCTCTTCCGCCGTTTGCACATCGGGCAGACCCTCGCGGGCCATGATGCGCTGCACGCGGATCGAGAAGGGGGCTTCCAAGCGGACGTTCAACACGTCCGCATAGTCGTGCAGAACCGCGAAGCCGCCCCGGCCCAGAATCACGACGTTGCCGCGCTTGGCCACGGCCCCGATGATCTCGTTCAACATCGAAACCATCAGCAGGTTGTCGTAATTGATGAGGTCCAGGATTCCCGGCGCTGAAGTGTACAGATCGTCGAATTTGGTCAGCCCATACTGCCGGAACACCCCGTCAACCATGCGCTTGTCCACGAAATCGTAGCCGAGACGCTTTGCGACCCGTTGACCGATGTCAAGGCCGCCGCTGCCAAACTCCCTGGAAATTGTTATGACCGCCATGGTTTACGCCTCCTTGTTGTCGCCGAGATCACGCGGCCTCGGATCCCACGGCGTACTTCATGATCGCTTCTTCACTGGCTTCGGCTCGAGACAGCTCCTTCACGATGGTCCCCTGCCGCATGACCATGATGCGATCGCTCATGCCCAGGACTTCGGGCAGCTCGGATGAGATCATGATGACCCCCACGCCCTTCTTGGTCAGATCATCCATGATTTGGTAGATCTCTGATTTACTGCCCACATCAATGCCGCGGGTCGGTTCATCCATGATGAAGATGCGCGTGCCGATGCTGAGCCAACGGGCCAGCACAACTTTCTGCTGATTGCCGCCGCTCATGTTGACCACAATGAAGTTCGGTCCCGGCGTCTTGATACTCAGATCCTGGATCATCTTCTTCACCAGGTTGAGTTCGCGGGGCAGTTGGATCACGCCCCATCGGCACAGCTGCTTCAAGCCCGAGATGGTCGTGTTGAACGCGACGTTCAGTTTGAGGAAGAGGCCTTGGGCCTTGCGGTCCTCGGTCACCAGGGCCACGCCATGCCGGATGGCATCCTGCGGGGAGGATGCCCTATACGGCTGCCCGGAAATGCGCATCTCGCCGGTGTACGGATCGGCGCCAAAGATGGCGCGGGCCAGCTCGGTGCGTCCGGAGCCGGTGATGCCGGCAAAACCGACAATTTCGCCGGCGTGCAATTCGAAGGAAATGTCGTGCACCAGCTTGGTCCGGGAGACGTTTTTGACCTCCAACAAGACTTCGCCGAGGACCGGGGCGCGCTTGGGGTAGACATCCTTCAGGTCGCGCCCGATCATGAGCTTGACCAAATCGTCCATCGTTACTTCAGAGACGTTGCGGGTATCTATATAGCGCCCGTCTTTGAGCACCGTCACCTGGTCTGCCAGCTCAAAAATCTCTTTCAGGCGGTGGGAGATGTAGACGATCCCGATGCCCTGGGCCTGCAGCGAGCGCACCACCTGGAACAGCTTTTCCAGGTCTTTCTCGCCCAACACGGCCGACGGCTCATCCATGATGAGGATGCGCGTCTTGCGATTCAGAGACTTGGCGATCTCGACCAACTGCTGCTCGGCCACCGCCAGGGTCGAAACCACGGTCTCAACGGAGAGCTCGACGCCCAGGGTGTCGAGAATTTCCCGAGAGCGCTTCTTGACCTGCGCCCAATCCACTGAGAGCCCCTTCCTGGGCAGATGGCCCAGAAAGATATTCTCGGCGACGGTCAGATCGCGCGCCAGGTTGAACTCCTGATAGATCGTCGAGATGCCCAAGGCCTGGGCATCCTGCGGCCCGCGGATGTCAACCGGTTTCCCCTCGAAGAAGATCTCGCCCTCGTCCTTGGTGTAAGCGCCGGACAGGATCTTGATCAAGGTTGACTTGCCGGCCCCGTTCTCACCCAGCAGCGCATGAACCTGACCTTCCCGGATGGTGAGACTCACGCCTTCCAACGCTTTGACGCCGGGGAAGGTTTTGCCAATGCCCTTCATTTCCAGCAGGATCTTACCTGGGGATTCACTCATGGCGACCTCCTGTCTGGCTACTTGCCCCGGTGGGAGAGGTAGTCAACGGACACCGCCGCGATCACCAGGATGCCGGTGATGAGAGTTTGGTAGATCGAGGGGATGCCCATCAGTTGCAGACCGTTGCGGAACACGCCCACGATCAGGGCGCCGATCAGGGTGCCCATGATGTGGCCGCGGCCGCCCAGGAGGCTGACGCCGCCGATCACGACGGCGGTGATGCTGTTCAGGTTAGCGTCCGCGCCGGCGTTTGGGTCGCCCACGCCCGTGCGGGACATGAGGAGCAGACCGGCGATGCCGTAGGTGACGGCGGCAATCGTGTAGACGCCTAGCAGCACGCGGTTGGTATTGATGCCGGCCAGGCGGGCCGCTTCGGGGTTATCGCCGACCGCGTAGACGGAGCGGCCCACGGGTGTCGAGCGCAAGATGTACCAGGCAATAATGAACAAAATGATCATCACCACTGAGCCGTAGCTGACCTCCGTGCCGCCCACGTTGAAGGTTCGGCCGAGGAACAACAGGATGTCGGGAAGCGAGGTAACCGTGGACGTCGTGTAGATGCGGACCAGGGCGAAGACGATGTTGTAGGTGCCCAGGGTAACGATGAAGGCGGGCAGCCCGATGCCCGTGACCAGGCCGCCGTTGATCAGGCCGAACACGATACAGACGGCCATGCCGATGAGGATGGCCAGGATCGGGTTGACGCCGGATCGGACCGCGAGGCCGGTGGTGAGGATCGAGGATAGCGCCATGATCATGCCGTTGGAGAGGTCAATGCCGCCGGTCAGGATCACCAGCGTCTGCCCAATGGCGAGGGTGCCGACGACCATCACCTGCTGCATGATTAAGGAGAAGTTGGCGCCCGTTAAGAACTTATCGGACTGGGTAGTAAAGAAGATGGCGGCCAGGATGAGCGCGACAAGAGGCCCCATAATGGGCGACCCCTGCATAACGCTCAAGAAGCCAGACCGCCGCTTGGTAACTTTGCTGACGACTGCACTCATGGTGATCCTCCTCCAAAAGAGCGGCGGCAGGTTTCCCCGCCGCCGCTGATCTAGTTCAGGTTATTTCTCGCCCCAGCAGTTTGCTGCGCCGAACGCGGAGTCCTTGCTGTCAACGCCCGCCTGCGGCTGGTCGGTGATCAGCGTGACACCAGTGTCTGTGTAGCCGGTCGGCTTCTCGCCGGTCTTGGCATACTTGACCAACGCTTCCACGCCCATCGAGGCCATCTTCAGCGGGTACTGCTGCGAAGTGGCGGCAAACTTGCCATCCTTGATTCCCTGGACGCCCGGGTTGCAGCCGCCGTCAACGGAGACGATGGTGATGCTCTTTTCCTTGCCCGCGGCCTTGATGGCCTGGTATGCGCCAGCCGCAGCCGGTTCGTTGATCGTGTAGACTAGGTTGATGTCAGGGTTCTTGCTCAGGCAGTTTTCCATGGCGGTCTGGCCTTCGGCCTGGTCGCCGTGCGTGTCCTGGCTGCAGACTACTTCCTTCGCGGTGATCAGGTCGGACGCGTTCGGGTCGGCCGTGCCCAGGCCCATACCCTGAAGGAAGCCGTTGTGGCGCTGCGCACCGACGGTGATGCCGGGCTGCAGATCGAGGGTGGCGATGACGGGCGTCTTGCCAGCGAAGGCGGCCTTGGCCCACTGGCCGATCAGGAGGCCGGCGTTGAAATTGTTGGTCGCGAACAGAGCGTCAACCGCGCTTTGCGGTTCGGTCGCGGTGTCCAGCGCAATGACAACCACGCCCTTCGCACGCGCCTTCTCGATGGTCGGCACGATGGCCTTCGTGTCACTGGGGGTGATGAGGATGCCCTTGGCCCCGGCGTTGACCATGTTCTCGAGCGCCGTCACCTGGCCTTCATTGTCGCCGTCTTTCGCGCCAGCGCCGGTCATCAACTTCACGCCCAACTCGGTGGCCTTGGCCTGCGCGCCTTCCTTCATCTTGACGAAGAAGGGGTTACTCTCGGTCTTGGTGATCAGGCCGACGATGATCTCGCCAGAGGCGCCTGGCGCCTTGGTGGCGGCCGGTGTGGCTGCGCCGCCGCAGGCGGACAGCAGCATGGCAACAACAACTAACAGGGGAATGATTCTCTTGTACGACATGGTGTTTCTTCTCCTTCAAAGTGTGAGCGTAACGGACGTGACAATCGTTGTGATCTTTGCGGCCTGTTAGATTTAGTTGGGATCACCTCCCCCTGGGTTCCAGGTGTTGCATGCGCTACGATGGTGGACCGGGCTAGTCCTCAGGCGCCGCCAGCTGGCGGTGCGCTGCACGACGCTCTTCTGACTAACTCCACCGGCAACGGCGGCGGGGTTTCCACCGACTCGCCATTGATCATTTGCATGAGCAGGCGAGCGGCGGTTTGACCAAGCTCATAGGTAGGTTGACGCACGACGGTCAGGGGTGGACTGAACAGCGGCGCCCAATCGTGATCGTCGAAACTGAGAAGTGAGATATCGTCAGGGCACCGCAGCCCAGAGGTCCTCAGTGCATACAGCGCGCCCAGCGTCAGTTGGTTCGAAGCGACGAAGACCGCTGAAGGGCGCTGCGGGAGATTTAGAAGCCGCTGCAGCGCCTCATACGCGCTGGGCAGCCCCTGGCGTTGGCTGGTCGGCTTGACCAAAGAGAGTGAACCGCTGCCGCTGGCCACAACGCCATAGAACCGTGGATCGGCCTGCACAACCAGGGCGTGGTCAATGGGGAGGTCGGCCTCGCGTAAGGCTTCTTCCCAGCCTCGGAGCCGTTCGATTTGTGTGCTGATGGTATCAATGCCCATCAAGCAGGCAATGCGGCGATGGCCCAGGCCAATCAGGTAGCTGATGGCTTGACGCGCGCCAGCTTGATTGTTGACTCCGACCAGCGGCGCTGCCAAGCCCGGGCTGCTGCGGTCGAGTTGCACAATCGGAACCCCAGACTCGGCCAAGGCCAGCAGCGATGCACAGCGCACGCCGGTGGGGGTAATGATCAGGCCTTCGATTTGCTGCGTGGCTAGTAAGTGTAAGTTCTCTTCTTCGCGTGCCGGGTCTTCATCGGTATTGCAGAGGATGATATTATACCGAGAACTAAGGGTTTCATCCTCGATGCCGCGCGCGGCCGCGGTAAAAAAAGGATTCCTGATTTCTGAAATGACGAGGCCGATTTTACGAGTCGAATTGGTGGCCAGACCGCGCGCAACGGCGTTCGGTCGGTAGCTCAACGCCTCGATGGCATCCAACACCTTTTGGCGGGTCTTGTCGCTGACGAAGCGTGTCTGATTGATGACGTGGGAAACCGTCGCAATAGACACCCCTGCGTGTTTGGCCACATCCTTGCTGCTAGGTCGAGCCATCGAATTCCCTGTCCCTGAGATGCCGATGTCCAGCGCGTGCTTGATGCGCAATTGCCTGCGTAAGCGCTTGCGTAAACGCTTACGCAAGTATACCACGGCTTTTCTACGTTGTCAAGATGCCCCAGCAGGCAGTTTTTACATCAGCGCTGACGCCCCTAAACGCTGCGCGATCAGGTCTTGGTATTGAGCTGAATGAACTGGATTGGGCGCCATCTCAAGGCTGTATTCGATGGCGGCCACGGCTTGATTCACCTCCTGAACCGCGCCAACGCCGACGGCTGCTGTCAGCGCAGCGCCCCACACCGCGTTTTCGAAGTTGGTGATCTTAAGCGGACAAGCAAAGAAGTCCGCAGCCATCTGCGCCCACACGCGGCTGTCGAGCAGCCCTTTGCCCGCGCCGATCATGAATCCCGCCTTGCTGCCGAGCGTGGGGGGGCGCAGCGCGACCAAATCGAGCAGGACTCCTTCCATGACCGCCCTGGCCTGGCATCCAGGGTCGCGCAGGTCGGTGCGCCCTGAGAATCCTTCCTGGCGCTGCTGGTCAAATCGAGATCTCACCTGATACACCAGCCCATCCGCGCCCACGGCCGTTTGTGCGGCTAACGCATCCATCTGGCGATAGCCAAAATCCTGGCCCTCGTGCGCGCGCAGCGCGTCACGCAGTTGGGCGTAGTTTCGTCCCCCGCCCATGCTGGCCCCGACAAACACGTAAGCCCCATTGAAGTAGCTGCGCGTGTCAACGCCAACCGCCCGCGCATAGCGCGGCGTCACCTTCGAGATTTGGGCGCCGGTGCCGATATTGATCAAGACCGGCGAATCGCCAGAAAGGAGACCGTTTCCGAGCAGCGACATTTGGTTATCGCCGCCGCCGTAGGTGACGGGGACGCCTGGTTGCAGTCCGAGTGACCGCGCGATCGCGTCCGGCAAAGCCCCAGCAATGGCCGTTGTGCTATGTACGCGCGGTAGCAGCGCAGAGGGCAAGCCAAGTTTGGCGATGACGCTTTCGTGCCACTGATTGAGCCGGGTGTTGAAAAGCCCTGTACCGCACGCATTGGTCGGGTCCGTGGCAAAATCGCATGCGCCCAGGAGTTTTCCGCGGATGAAATCGCCCGGCAAAGCCACATGCCGAATGTGGTCAAACAGGGCCGGGTCATTCTCTTTGATATGAAACAGCGTGGCTCCCAGGTAGCCGCTGGGCAGTGTAGCGATCCCCAGGTCTTCAAATTCTGGCCCTGCAAGGAGAGCCATCATCGCTTCGACCGTGGATCGGTGGCCGTATTTCGGCAGCCGCACATCGCCGCGCTTGTCTTGCCAGTTGATGATTGGTTCGATGACCTCGCCCCGGGCGTCGTACAGAACTGTGCCATGCATTTGGCTTGAGAGGCCAACGCCGCGGATGGCTTTGGCGTCAATTCCGGCCACGGCTTTGCGGATGGTAGCTGTGGTCGCCTCCCAAAGCATCGTGGATGGCTGCAGGGCAGCATTGTCATAGCTTTGCATAGCCAGGGCAACCAACCTGAAGCGGCTTAGATCCAGTACCGCGACCTTGACGCCCGACGTACCCATGTCTATGCCTAACGTGTAGTCTGCCATGGTTCTATGCCTTTCTCATTATTTTGATCTGTCTGCGTGCGTCACAGCCGACTGACTCGAAGGTGTTTGTTCTGCCACACCGTAGATTGGGCTGTCAGCTCAATGCGGGCGCCGCCTACAGGTCATCTTCGATAGGCTCGAAGCGGCGCTGAGTCAGCCGGTGCAGCCAGAGGTAGCCGATCACCGCCACGGCCGATACGATTCCGGCTGCATACCAAACCCAGTTGGGATCGTAATTGTCCAAAATCAAGCCAGCGGCGGCCGCGCCCACGGTGGACGGGATGGCGTGCGCCAGGTCATGGAAGGCCATATACCGTCCGCGCAGTTCAGCCGGCGCAAAACGGGCCGCCAGCATGGCGCCGACCGGCATCACGATCATCTCGCCGAAGGTGATGATGAGAATCGCCGCCACGAAGAGCGCGTAGCTGGCCACAAAGCCAAACAGCGTGAACCCCACCAGGTAAAGGAACGTTCCGAACGCCATCATCAGCATGGCCGGACGGCCTTTGATGCGGCGCGTCACCCAGAATTGCAGCAGCACCACGGTCAGCGCGTCCAGGCTGAGCAGCAGCCCATAGCCGCGATCGGGTACGCCATGCACGTCGCGCAGATAGACCGCCAGAGTGTTGTACATTTGCTGGTAGACGAGCAGCATCAGCATAGAGACCACGAGATAAGCAATGAAGAGCTTGTCTCTGGCTACGATGCCATAGCCCGCCAGGGTGGCCAGGATGCTCTCGCTGTTGGCGTCGTCGTTGGCGCTGGGCGCCGGTCGCGTCTCAGGAATCAAGCGGTAGACGATGAACCCGGTGATGGTGCTGGCAACGGCATCGGCCAGGAACAGCAGCAGATAGGATCGCGTCGCCAGCAGGCCGCCGATGGTCGGCCCCACGACCCAGGCCAGGTTGGCTGCCACGCGCAGGACGCCAAAGCCTTCGCTGCGCTGCTCATCCGGCAGCATGTCGGCCACCATCGCCTGATGAGCTGGGCTGGCGATGTTGCCCAGAAAGCCGACCACCACGGCCAGCGCGTAGAAGGCGGACAGATTGTCCTGCAGCCCCATGACCACACTACCTAGCGCGCTAAACAGCAGCCCGAAGAGAATGATGCTGCGCCGGCCCATGCGATCGGTCAAGGCGCCGCCCACCACGCTGCCGACGAGACCAGATACGGCGAAAAGACCGATCAGGATGCCAGCCTCGGTCATACCGACTTGAAAACGCCGCGTGACATAGAGCGTGAAGAAGGGAAAGAGAATCGTACCACCGAGACGGTCAATGATCACAGTGATGATGAGAATGCGGAACTTGAGCGGGAATTCCTGAAACGAACGGATGAGGTTTCTCAACATGAATGGATTATACCATGATATCGGTCATTAAGATGGTTGTTGCGACAAGTTCGGCTCACAGGTTGCTGCGGCGCCGCGCCCGCGCGCGGCGCGCGTCGCGGCATCGCCGTACCAGCGCACGAAGAAATCATGCAACTGCGTCGCATTGGTCACGCCTGCCAGATCCCAATCCACACCGGGCGCGGTGATGAAGAATGGGTAATCCTGCGGCCCCCCTAAACCGCCGTGCGTCGCCACGTGCTCCTCGAATCCCACCACCGAGCCGTCCGCGTACCAGTTACCGAGGAGCACCAGGTCGCCGCTGTGTGGAAAGCGCACCAGGCGGTCAATCTGCAGCAGTTCGGCCCCTGGATCGCCCAGATGCGGCAGCGTGTCTGCTAGTCGAGGGCTATCCAGACGCTGTACGCCGCGCGCGGTGATGCACACTGCGCGGCCCTGCTCGCGCCCCAACACCAGCCCAAAGCCGCGGTGAATGCGCAGCGCGCTCAGCAGATCGGGATAGAGGATGGCAATCTCACTGACGTCCATCTGCGCAGGGGTCACATTAAAGTAAACATGCGCCAGGCTGCCGGCCACGCGCACCACCACGTCGCTGCGCCGGGCCAGGTCATAGTCAATCTGCACCTCTGGATCTTGGGGCAAGCCGCGACGCAGCGCGCGGCGCAGAAGCCGGAGCAAGCGCTGACTGTACGGCGGCGCATGCGCTTCGACAGCCTGCAGCTCGCTGTGCAGTAGTTCATCCTGCATCGAAGCCCAAGGCGCCTGTCCGCCCTGCACATCCACTACAGCCTCGCCCACATGCGTGCGCACGAAGTCGCCGAGCGTTTGCTGAAAAAGTTCCTCGAAGGGCCGGCAGCGGCTCATGCCATGATCCGAGAAAATGAAGAGATCATAGGCGCGCCGGTGTCGGAACTGACGGCGGATCTGGTCAAGTTCATGGACGCACGCATCAATGCTGCGCAGGGCGCGCAGCGCTTCGGCAGACAACACGCCATGATGGTGGGCGCGATCATCGTAGCCGTAGTAGTCCGTGTAGATGGCAGGGACGCCGCGATAGATGTCTAGCGCGACGGCAAAGGTCTGAATCTCACGGAAGAGGACATTGAGCGTCACCGGCGCCAGCGGTGAAAGCAGCGTCGCCAGCGGGGACGTCAGACCGCGCCAGATGCGGCGCAGCCGCGCCGCCGGCGGCCCAGCCTTGTGTCGGCTGCGCAGCCGGGCGCGCAGGGTGCGGGCATATTCGCTCAGCGCCAGCCACAGCGCGCGCAGCGAACGGCGCGGCGTGAGTAAAAAGATCAAGAAGAAGAACGAGCCGCGCAGATTCTGGCTCAGATGCTGACGATTGAGCGAGGACAGGGTCAGGATCGAGGTGCGCGCATGGCCGTCGAAGAGGTTGAAGTAGCTGGAGCCGCCAGTCAAGATGCCGTAACGCCCGGCGCTGAGCCGATCTTGCAGGCGCTGCAAATGCGCCGGCACTTTGCAGACAACGGTATGTCCGCTCTCTTTTTCGAACCAGCGGAAGGACGGAATGTCCCAGTTATTGCCAAACAGCAATCCCGCCTGCACCGCGGGTGTGCTGCTGGGCAGGCCGCAGCGCCAGCGCTGCAGACGAAAGCCCTCACGCGTGATTAACCGGTTGAGGTGCGGCATCGCGCCACGTGCGAGCGCATCCAGCAAATAGCGATGCGCAAGCCCGTCAATCTGGATGATGAGGAAACCTCGGCGCCCATCACCGGGCATGACGCCGCCGCCCAGGCGTGAAGCGAGCGCCCCGTATTTGCGGCTGTAGTACCACGTAGCGAGCGAGGTCAGCCAATCAATCAGGCGTTGCACGAGCCAAGCCACTTGCATGATGACATTATGGGCGGAAACGCTCATTTGAGCAAAATCAGCTCCTCTCTGGCGATTGGGCCAGGCAAGGTGACTAGAAAGTGAACAAGTTTTGGCCTTGCGCTTGAGGGTGCAAGCAAGCTATACTGCATTTAACGTGCCTGATACGTGAGATAGGGAGGAACGGATGGTAGACCCTGCATATGAAAAGGATCATTCAATGCCTGAAATCGTGACCCGATTGCTGGACGCCTGGAACAGTCATGACATTGAGCAGACGGTGGGCTTGTATGGCCCCGATCATGTCGTGATTGATATTGCGGAGGCGAGGACCTTACATGGGGTGGAAGGCATTCGCCAATCGCTGAGTCGCTATTTTCAGGCGTTTCCCGATTTGAGCTTCCGGGCCGATGAGGTCCTGGTGGATGGCACGCGTGTAACCCTGGTCTGGACTGCCCACGGTACACATGGCGGCGCCATCATGCACATCCCGCCGACAGGGCGCCGCGTCACCGTGCGCGGCGTCACGCTGTTGACGATTGACGGCGATTCGGTGCGCCGCAGCGAATCGTTGTGGGATGTGGCCGGCCTGCTGCGGGCCATCGGATTACTGCCTGAGTTGAACCAGGACGCCTAGGTCGCAGCCCGCACGGCCTGAGATTTGCCGGAGGATGAGATTGATGACCCGTATGACTGAAGCCGCGCCAGCCTCAGCTGCCAGGCGCCTGCGTTTCAATCCAGAGCGTGTGGCCTACTTCGAGGCCGCCGGCTGGCGTGCGTACTATGACCGTCAGTGGCTGAAGCTGCTGCGCCTGATTGTGGCCTTGTGCCAGGAGCAATTTCGGATTCCGTTTCCCACGTCGCTGCTGGCAGCCTATTTTGTGACCAGAGCCTCTGTGGCTTGGGCGCCGGTAAACCATGACATAGGAGTCGTACAGGCTTTCTACGAGAAATTCTATCGCCTGGCGCGACGCTACTCTGGCCTGGATTTCGACCCGGCGCAGGCTGCGGCCCTCGAAACGCAGTACAATGAGGTGCATCGGCGGCTGGTTGGGCAGCCAGACAAGCGCGAGTTCATCGAGACGATGGTTCAATTGCACAGTGTGCTGTTTGGCATCACGCCCGGGCAGGCGCGTGCGTCGGCCGAGCTGCGCGTACGGGCAAACAACACGGTAGATCTGATCACCGGCCGCCTGTCCACCGACGTCGAGGGCGACTGGGCCAAGCTGGAAGAATACCTGCGCCAATGCTATCGCTCTATCGCGCAGGCGATGTAAAAAAGCACGTTTGCCAAAACGATTTGCCAATGGTAGAATAGCCTAACTCCCCCCGCTGGAGCCTACGAACTGGTCATGGTTCGTAAGTATGAATCATTGCAGGAAGTGCATGGACGCCATTCGCCTGCCGGGCCTGGTGGACGTGCATGTCCATCTGCGCGAACCCGGCTACGAACACAAAGAGACGCTACGCACCGGGACGCAGGCTGCCCTGGCCGGGGGCATTACCACCGTTCTTGAGATGCCCAATACGTCGCCGCCCACGGCGACGCTCGATCTTCTGCGCAACAAGACCCAACGCGCGGCCACCTCGGTGGTTTGCGACGTTGGGTTTTTTCTAGGCGCAACGCGCGATACCGATCCACTCGCCACGGCGGCCGCTGCCCCCCACGCTTGCGGCCTCAAAATTTACGTGAGTGAAACATTCGGCTCTCTGCGCCTGGACGATCTGGCCCAGTTGATGGCCTTTTTTCGAGCCTGGCCCGGCCCTGGGCCGATTGCGGTTCATGCGGAAGGGCTGACGTTGGCGACTTGCCTGGCGCTGGCCCAACTCTACGGCCAACGTCTGCACGTCTGTCATGTCAGCCGGCGCAGTGAGATCGAGCTGATTCGTCGCGCCAAGCAGCACGGCGCTGCGGTCACGTGCGAAGTCACGCCGCATCACCTATGGCTGTGCGAGGACGACCTGCCGCGCCTGGCTACCCGAGGCCAGATGAAGCCTCCCCTGGCCTCGGCGGCCGATCGGGCTGCGCTCTGGGCGCACCTGGATGTGATTGACTGCTTCGCGACGGACCACGCGCCGCATTCCCTGGCCGAAAAGAACAGCCCACAGTCGCCGCCTGGCGTTCCTGGGCTGGAGACAATGCTTCCCTTGCTGCTCACCGCCGTGTACGAGGGGCGCCTGACCCTGGACGACATCATCGCCCGGCTGCACACCAATCCCACGCGCATTTTTCACCTGCCCATCAGCGCCTCCACTTGGGTTGACGTGGATCCCCATGCCGTCTACGACGTGCCCGATCGTGGTTTTCAAACCTTGTGCGACTGGAGTCCGTTCAGTGGCTTCACGGTGCATGGCGCCGTGCGCCAGGTTGCCCTCCGCAACCAGATCGTTTTCGCAGACGGCGCGGTGCGCGCCGCGCCAGGCTGTGGCCGCGTCCTGGCGAACTTATAATCTGTCCGTGAGTTGAGAGGTTCAATCGTGCCGCACTCATCCAATGGCTGGTTCGGCCAGCATGTGTTGTCAGTCAACCAGTTCAACCGCTCCAAGCTAGAGCACATCTTCGAAGTAGCGCACAGTATGCGCTCCATGGTCGAGCGTTTTGGCACCGCCGATATGCTGCACGGCCATGTCTTGGCCAACCTGTTCTACGAGCCAAGCACCCGCACCTCGTCATCCTTCAACGCCGCGATGGTGCGCCTGGGCGGCCGCGTCCTCAGCATCAACGAGGTGGTTTATTCCTCTGTCAGCAAAGGCGAGTCGTTGCCTGACACCGTGCGCACCCTGGAATGTTATGCGGATGTCATCGTTCTGCGTCACCCGGAGGTCGGCGCCGCCGCCACCGCTGCGCGCTACGCCCATGTCCCGATCATCAATGCCGGCGACGGCGTCGGCGAACACCCCACCCAGGCGCTGCTCGATCTCTTTACGATTCAAGAAGAATTGGGCCGCGTGGATGGATTGAAGGTGGCGATGGTCGGCGATCTGAAGTACGGCCGCACTGTCCATTCATTGACGCGCCTGCTGACGCAGTATCATGTGGAGTTGGTATTCGTATCGCCAGACATGCTCAAGCTGCCGCCTGAAATCGTTGCCGAAGTGCACAGCGCCGGCCTCGCCTACCGTGAAACGGACGATATTCATAACATCATTGGCGATGCTGATGTGCTCTACGTCACGCGTGTGCAGAAGGAACGTTTCAGCGACCTGGCGCTCTACGACGTGGTCAAGGAACATTATGTCGTGGATCCGACCTTGATGGCGCGGGCCAAAGAGGAGATGATCGTGATGCACCCCCTCCCGCGTGTCGGCGAGATTGCCTATGCCGTGGATGATGATCCGCGCGCAGCCTATTTCCGCCAGATGCGCAACGGCATGTACATCCGCATGGCGCTGCTGGCCGCCGTTCTGGGTAAAGCGTAGGTAACTATTCAGGCGGCGCGCCGTGGCAAGGCAGCGATTGAAATCGCGCCTGATGGGCGTTCCGCCAGGCGTCCACCTGAGTGGACGCGGCGCCGGTCGGCTCCGGCCGACCTGGCGGCGGCACGCCCTTGCGGCCCGAATTCATTCGGCGGCTGCAGTCGGCGCAGGATGCCTGAATAGTTACAAGCGTAGTGCAAATTGCTCCTTGACCAATGACCCCGTCGTAATCGTGTGCGCAGAAAGGACACCATGATGCCCAACCGACAGAAGACCATCGGTATTTTGACCGGTGGTGGCGATGTTCCAGGCCTGAATCCCGCGCTCAAAACCCTCGTCTACCGCGCGGCCGATGACAACTGCAGCGTGGTCGGTGTACGCCGCGGCTGGGGAGGCCTGTTGCATTACAATCCCAGTGAGCCATCCAGCCGGGAGAACCACATCGTCCCGCTCGATCGTCAAGCCGTGCGCACGGTGGATCGCACCGGCGGCACCTTCCTCCACACCAGCCGCACCAACCCGGCCCGGGTGAGCAACGGCGATGTGCCCGCCTTCTTGCGCGATGCCAATTATGATCCGGCCGCTGATGCCAAGTATGACTTCACGCCGCACGTCTTGTCCAACCTGGAAAAGCTGGGCATTGACGCCCTGATTCCGATTGGCGGCGACGACACCTTGAGCTATGCCGAGCGGCTGCACCGCGAAGGTTTTCCGGTTGTCGCCATTCCCAAAACGATGGACAACGATGTCTACGGCACCGACTACTGCATTGGCTTTTCGACCGCAGTCACGCGCAGCGTCAACTTCATTCACAACCTGCGCACCAGCGCCGGTTCGCACGAGCGTATTGCTGTGGTCGAACTGTTTGGCCGCAACTCCGGTGAGACATCCCTGATTTCTGCCTATTTGGCCGGCGTGGATCGCACGTTGATTTCCGAGGTGCCGTTTGAGGTCCACAAACTAGCGCAGATGGTGACGGCGGACAAGGCGTCCAATCCGAGCAACTACGCCATGGTCACCATCTCCGAGGGCGCCTCGATGCTCGGCGGCGAGGTGATTGAATACGGACAGGAAGACGCTTACGGTCATCGCAAGCTGGGCGGCATCGGCGAGAAGACGGCCGAGGCCTTGCAGGCGCTGACCGGCTCGCATATGATCTATCAGCCGCTCTCGTACCTCATGCGCTCTGGCGCACCCGATTCGCTCGACCTGATGGTCGCCTTCAACTACGCCAATATGGCTATGGACCTGGTGGCCGAAGGCATGTCTGGGCGCATGGTGGCCTTGCAGGGCGGCACTTACACCCACATCCCCATCAGCACCATCATGCAGGGCAAGAAGCGCGTGGACGTGGATGAACTGTATGACATCAGCGAATATCGTCCCAAGGTGCGCCACGTCTTGGGTAAGCCAATGTTCCTATACTAGGCTAGGCCCTTCAGTTTGGTCGCGCGTGTGCGGGTTGTTGGGCAAATTGCCGCGATCGGTGTATCATCAGGTCAATCAACGGTTCATGTGGATTGCTGAGCCATTGTGCAGGTATGACGAAGGCGCCTGCACCGACGCTGCGCAGTTACATTTTTGATCAGGATGATTGCCGATGAATGATTCGCACACGCGCGCCCCTCGTAATCGAACGCTTCACCTTTCAAGCGCGGATGTATCGCGCTTGCTACCGCGTTTACGCCGCATGAGCAACCCAGTCAATCTGCACGAGTGCCTGGACACAACCATCCTCGGCGATGCCATGCAGGTCTTGCCGTGTCTGCCGGCCAGTTCTGTTGATTTGCTGATCCTTGACCCGCCCTATAATCTCACCAAATCATTCAACGGAACTATCTTCAATCGTCTGCCAGCCGCTGATTATGAAGCCTGGATGCGTGATTGGATGCGGCTTTGTCTTAGACTCCTCCGGCCAAGGGCGACAGTCTATTTGTGCTGCGAATGGCAGACGTCTGGAATAGTTCAGAGCGTGCTTGAGGAACACCTGACCGTGCGCAACCGCATTACCTGGGAGCGCGAAAAAGGGCGCGGCGCTCAACATAACTGGAAGAACTGCTCGGAGGACATCTGGTTCTGTACAGTGTCTCAGGATTACTGGTTTGACGTTGAGGCGGTCAAAATCAAACGCCGGGTCCTGGCGCCATATCGAGCCGCAAACGGCGATCCGAAAGATTGGCGCCAGGAGCCGGATGGAGAGTACCGCATCACGCATCCATCCAATCTTTGGACTGACATTTCTGTTCCATTTTGGTCAATGCCAGAAAACACAGAACATCCAACCCAAAAACCCGAGAAACTTATCGCCAAGCTGATGCTCGCTAGTTCAAAACAAGGTGATCTCGTTCTCGACCCATTTGCCGGATCTGGCACCACTGCCGTCGTGGCCAAGAAACTCGGCCGCCACTACATTGGCATTGAAAAAGAGGAGCACTATTGCCTGCTGGCAGAGCGCCGCTTGGAGTTAGCTGAGAACGATAGAAGTATCCAGGGCTACGTGGATGGGTGTTTTTGGGAAAGAAACACCCTCAGTCAACAAGCCAGGGAGCGCGAAAACGCCCTCTTAAATTCGTTCCAGGGCCAGGCAAGCCTTTTTGGAGCAAACAATGAAAAGTAGGCTCTTTCACACCGAGGAGTATCTTGCTGTTCAAGCGCGCGTCGTTGACCTCATCAATCAAAGCCCCGATTTCCTATCCGAGAATACAGCACAAAGCCCACGCGCCGCCGGTGATGCGATTGAAAACATCGTCGCTGCATCCTTCGATACATTGCTCGGCCCCTTGTGTGCTGAGTACTCCGCTAGTTTTGCTCGACGGGCCATGGCCGATCTTGCCTTCAAGGACACGGATGGTCTCTACTACATCGTTGATGTCAAGACCCATCGCGCAGGCACTCACTTCAGCATGCCGAACCTGACCTCGGTCGAACGGTTGACACGTTTCTACGAGGATGACACCAATTTCTTCACATTGTTATTGGTGAGTTATGCCGTGCGTGGACTCAAGTCCGAGGTCTCCGATGTTAAGTTCGTGCCAATCGAGTTTCTGGGCTGGGATTGCCTGACTATCGGCGCGCTCGGTTGGGGTCAGATTCAGATTGCGAACTCGAACTTCGTTTCGATCATCACGGGCTACTCCCGACGACAATGGATGCTGGAACTGTGCGATGTCATGCTAGAGTTTTACCCCAAGGAGATCGCCAAGATTGGGGAGCGAATCGGTCGCTTTGAACGGATACGGGCATTTTGGCAAGCGAAGAAGGAAGCATGATCTGGCATGGCAATTAATTTCTTTAGCAAACTCACGGCCGCGGCCCGCAAGAACGATTCTCTGCTCTGCGTCGGCCTTGACCCCACGCCCGAAGCGACGCCGGCCGCGTTTCGCCAGGCGGCGAACCCGATCCTGGCCTGGAATCAAGCCATCATCAAGGCCACGGCTGACCTGGTGTGCGCCTACAAACCCAACATCGCCTTCTATGAGGCGTTGGATGATGGCCTGGCGACCCTCAAGGCGACGCTGCGCCTGATCCCGCCGGAGATTCCGGTCATTTTGGATGCCAAGCGCGGCGACATCGGCTCCACGGCCAGCGCCTACGCGCACACCATCTTCGACCTATTGGCGGTGGATGCGGTCACGCTCAGTCCCTATCTGGGCGCCGACAGCGTGGCGCCGTTTGCTGAGTACGCAGACCGCGGGCTGTTCATCCTCTGCCACACCTCCAATCCGGGCGCGGCCGCCATCCAGGAACTGCCGACCGGAAGCGGCGCGCCGCTCTATCTGCAGGTGGCGCAGCAGGCGCTGACCTGGTCAAAACACGAGAATATCGGGCTGGTCGTGGGCGCTACGTTTCCGGAGGCGTTGACGGCCGTGCGGCAGGTCGCGCCGCACGCGTGGTTCCTGGCGCCCGGCGTCGGCGCGCAGGGCGGCGACCTGGCCGCGGCCGTGCAGGCCGCCATCCGCCCCGATGAACTGGGAGCCATCATCGCCGTCAGTCGCGCGGTGGCCGGCGCGTCTGACCCGCGCCAGGCGGCCGATGCGCTGCGTGCGGCCATCAACGCGGCTCGCACGGCCATGCCCACGGTCGCGGCCCATCCCGCTGCTCCTGCTGCGGAAGTTGCCCGTCAATCCCTCCTGACCAAGCTCTATCAGCTTGGCGCCATCCGTTTTGGGCAGTTCACCCTGGCCAGCGGCCTGCCTTCGCCGCTCTACATTGATCTGCGTCTGCTGGTCAGCGACCCCTCGCTCCTGCGGCAGGCCGCGGCTGCCTACGCCGCGGCGCTGGCCGGCGTGCCCTATGATCGCCTGGCGGGCGTGCCGTACGCGGCGCTGCCGATCGGCGCGGCGCTGAGCTTGCATGTGGGCAAGCCGCTGCTCTACCCGCGCAAAGAGGTCAAGGCTTATGGTCTGGGCAAAGCCATCGAGGGCGCGTGGCAGCCGGGTGAGCGGGTCGTCGTGGTGGAGGACTTGGTGACCAGCGGCGGCAGCACCCTGAAGACGGTTGAACTGCTGCGCGCGGCCGGCCTGGTGGTGGAAGATGTGGTGGTGTTGATTGATCGTGAGCAAGGCGGCCGCGCCAACCTGGCGGCCGCAGGCCTGAAGCTGCACGCCGTGTTCACCCTGGGCCAGGTGCTGGACAACCTGCACCATGCAGGTCTGCTGGACGCTGCGACCGTGGCCGAGGTGCAGGCCTATCTCGCGCACCAGGCGCCCGAATGAACCGGCCCCTTTGCAGCTTACAGGCGTTGTGTGATCGCCGTCTATGCCTGCAGACCCCGCCGAAGCGACAAGAGTGAGTTTGACGCATGGATGCTCCTGACCTGACCACCGATTTTTGCGGGGTGAGACTGCCCAATCCAATGGTGCTGGCTTCTGGCATCCTGGGCACCAGCGCGGCCTTGATGGCGCGTGTGGCCGCGGGCGGCGCAGGCGCGGTGACAGCCAAATCGTGCAGCCTGGCCCCGCGGGCCGGTCACCCCAATCCCACTGTGCTTGACTGGGGCGCTGGCTTCATCAACGCCGTGGGCCTGGCCAATCCGGGCCTGGAAGAGGAAATTGTGATTCTGCAGGCGACGCGGCAGCGCCTGCAGGAGGCCGGCCAGGGCGTCAAACTGGTGGCTTCCATCTTCGGCACGGCTGTGGAGGATTATGCGGTGTTAGCCGAGCGCATCAACGAGGCGCAGCCTGACCTGCTGGAGGTCAACATTTCGTGCCCCAACGTGCACGACGAACTGGCGCGACCATTTGCCGCCAGCTGCCCGGCCGCGGCCGCCGTCACACGGGCGGTCAAACGCGCGACCGCCATTCCCATTATCGTCAAGCTCTCGCCCAACGTGGCGGATATCGCGGAGATTGCGCACGCCGTGGAGGACGCCGGCGCCGACGCCATTGCGGCGATCAACACCGTCGCGGGCATGGCGATTGACATCCGCGCGCGTCGGCCCATCCTGGCGAACCGCGAGGGCGGCCTGAGCGGCCCGGCCATCAAGCCGGTGGCGGTGCGCTGCATCTACCAGTGCTACCAGGCGGTCAAGATTCCGATCCTGGGCATTGGCGGCGTCAGCAGCGGCGAGGATGCGGCCGAGCTGCTGATGGCCGGCGCGACGCTGGTCGGCGTGGGATCAGCCGTACACAGCCGCGGTGTGGCGGCCTTGGGTCAGGTGCGCGACGAGTTGGTGCAGTTCATGGCTGCCGAGGGCTTTGGCCGCGTGGCTGACCTGGTCGGCCTGGCGCACAGGACCTAGGCGCATGATTCACCACGCCGCTCGCATCACCGAGATCGTTGAGGAAAACTATCGCGTCAAGACCTTCACGCTTGACCTGGCCCTGCCGACTGCGCGACCGGGCCAATTCGCCATGGTCTGGCTGCCCAGTGTGAACGAACGTCCGCTGAGTCTGCTCGATGGCAGCCCGCTGCGCTTTACGGTCGCGCGCGTGGGCGACTTCACCACCGCCCTGCACAACCTGCGCGTGGGCGAGCGGCTGTGGGTGCGCGGGCCGCTGGGCAACGGCTTCACGGTGCGCGGCCGTCACCTGCTCCTGGCCGGCGGCGGTTACGGCGTGGCGCCCATGCACTACGTGGCCCGCGCAGCGCTGACCGCCGGTGCGCAGGTGAGCGTGGTCATCGGGGCGCGCACGGCCGTTGATTTGCTGTTCCTGGATCGTTTTGCCGCGTTGGGTGTCCCGGTCGTCACGACCACGGACGATGGCTCGGCCGGTCTGGCCGGCCTTGTCACCGCCGGGGTTGAGCATCTGCTGGCTGCCACGGCGACGCCGATAGATCAACTCTACGGCTGCGGGCCAGGTCCTATGCTGGCGGCTCTCGAGCGCCTGGCGGCTCAGCGCCACCTGCCCAGTCAGCTCAGCTGGGAAAACAAGATGCGCTGCGGCATCGGCATCTGCGGCACGTGCGAGAAAGAGGGCTGGCTCGTGTGCAGCGAGGGGCCGGTGCGCGTCGCCGCTTAAAGACTGGCGGCTGCGCGGCGCACCGCCGCGGCTGCTTCATCCACCTGCGCATCGGTCATCTCCGGGTAGAGGGGCAGCGAGAGGATTTCCTGCGCGACCTGCTCGGTCACGGGCAGCGCGCCTGGGGCCGCCAGGCGCCGGTAGGCCGGCTGCAAATGAACGGGCGCCGGGTAGTGAATCAGCGCGCCGACGCCCGACGCTTTGAGCGCCTCCTGCAACTCATCGCGGCGGGGATGACGGATCACGTAGAGATGATAGACATGGCTGGCGCCCGGCCGCCGGTGGGGCGTGAGGATGCCGCTGCCCACCAGCAGGCGATCATAGCGGGCCGCCAGCGCCTGGCGCCGTTCGTTCCAGGCCTGCACGTGCGGCAATTTCACGCGCAGCAGCGCGGCCTGCAGTTCGTCCAGGCGGCTGTTCAGCCCATGCTCCTGGCTGATGTAGCGCGCGCCGGCGCGCCAGCCGTACTCGCGCACGCTGCGCACACGGCCGGCCAGCGACTCCTGCGCGCTGACTACCATGCCGCCGTCCCCGGCCGCGCCCAGGTTCTTCGTGGGATAGAAGCTGAAACAGGCCAGGTCGCCCCACGTCCCGACCGGACGGTTTTGATAGCGGGCGCCGGCCGCTTGGGCGCAGTCTTCGATCACCTGCAGGTTGTGCTGCCGCGCAAAGGCCAGAATAGGCGCCAGATCGGCCGCTTGACCGTAAAGGTGCACGGGAATGATGGCTTTGGTGGCTGGCGTCAGCGCCGCGGCCAGCCGGGCTGGGTCCAGCGTATACGTGTCGGCTTTGATGTCTACAAGCACCGGGCGTGCGCCGCAGGCCACGATAGCCGCCACGGTGGCGACGGCCGTGTGCGCCACGGTGATGACCTCATCGCCTGGCCCGCAGCCGCAGGCGAGCAGCGCCAGGTGCAGGGCATCCGTGCCGGAGTTGACGCCGACCGCGAGGCTTGGGCCGGGCAGTCCCAGCCAGGCCGCGAACTCGGCCTCGAACGCGGCTACCTCTGGCCCCAGAATGTACCAGCCCGAACGCAGCACTCGTAGGGCCGCGGCCTCCACATCAGCCGCCAGGGCCGCGTGCTGCGCCTTCAGGTCGTTGAACGGAATTCCCATGCTTGTCACCTCTACCAGTAATGGCTTCCGTGCTGTTCGTAGTAGTCCACCATCCGGCGCAGTCCCTCACGCAGCGGAACCGTCGGCCGCCAGCCTAACGCCGCCTCGATCTTGCTGTAACTGGAAAAGACATCGCCAATGTCAATTTTCTGCCGCTCCGCCGGCCACGGCGCCAGGCGCACCTGGCCGCGTCCGGTGATCTCGACCAGCATCTGCGCCAGGTCGCCCAAGGCCACCGGCTCCAGGCCGCCCAGGTTGAAAACCTGCCCCGCGGCCGCCGGGTTGGCGCCGGCGAGCAGAAAAGCATTCACCACATCATCCACATAGGTCAGATCGCGGCGCTGACGGCCGTCGCCGTAGACTTGAATCTCGCGCCCTTCCAACGCCAGGCGCACAAACCAGGCGACGAAACCTTGCCGATTGTGGCGCAGCAGCTGGCGCGGGCCGTAGGTGTTGGTCAGGCGCAACGAGCTGGCAGCCAGGCCGTAGACCTGGTGATAGATGATGTGATACCACTCGCCCGCCAGTTTGTTGACCCCATTGACATCCGTGGGGTGCTGCAAATGTCGTTCGTCCAGCGGCAGATAATCGGGCTTGCCGTACTGCTGGCGCGTGCCCGCGTAGACGATCTTGATCGCCGGGTTGTGCAGGCGGCAGGCTTCCAAAATACTCAACTGGCTGCGCGTGTTGATCTCTAAGTCGGTGAACGGGTCGCTCATCGAGTCGAGATGGCTGACCTGACCGGCCAGGTTGAAGAGAAAATCATGCCCCGGTACGAGCGCGTTCATAGCGTGGGCATCGCGCACATCGGCCAGGTTGACATGCACGCGTTGGCGCACCGGTTCGATATTGAACCAATTGCCGCCGTAGGCTGGAATAAGCGAATCCACCAACGTGACCGCAGCGCCCAGGTCCACCAGGCGCAGGGCCAGGTTGGAACCGATGAAGCCCAGACCGCCGGTGACGAGGACGCGCGCGCCAGCGTAGGCCTGCGTGAAATCAAGGGGAGCGGAGTGGGCCAACTGGCCGTGATCTGTCATGCTAACCTCACTTCGAGCGGCGGACGGTCATTGTTCCCACCGCCGCCTCGTCGCCGCCGCTGGCAAGCGGCAGGCGTTCGCCGGTTACAGGGTTGTAGATGCCGAGCACGAGTCTGTACTGACCCGGCGCCAGGGCCGCGGGCAGCTCCAGGTTGCGGCGGTCTGCGCCCGGCTGTCCGGGCGCCCAGGCGCTGAAAGGCCGCGGGCCGAACCACACCGGTTGGCCGTCGGCCTGCGCCGCGTTGTGGCCGGTCGCGTCGCGCAGATGCACGAACGCGCTGACATCCGCCGCGTCTGGCGCGGCCAGCTGCCAGGTCAGCGTCAACGGCAGGGTGATGGTGACGCCCTGCGCGGTGAATGTGGACGGCAGGCCGGCGATGCGCTGCAGATCGCCCCAGGCCGCGCCGGCGACCGTTTTCCAGGCAGCAATGGGGGGCGTCTGCGCGGCTGTCGGCTGGTCGTCAGCCAGGGGAGCCAGGCTGCGTCCCCGGCGGCGCACGGCCGCCAGGCGCGCCCAGGTCTCCTGTTCGAACGACGTGTCGGCGCCCTGCACGCGCCAGCGCCGCGCCACATCGCTCCATGCATCGCCCTGGAAAACGCCGACAGCCGGCGCCCAGGCGTCAGGCAGGTACCAGGGCAGGGTCTCGACCAGGATCACTTCGCCTGGCTGCCAACGAGATGGTGGATACCAGAGCGTCGCCACGGCCGGACGCTGGGCAGGGTCATCGGCCAGGCTGCCGTCTGGCGCGACGGCAAACGGCCACACGTGCAGATCGAGCGGCAGCGGGGCCTGCGCCTGCCAGACACTGCGCCAGCGCGTCAGCCCCCACTTGCCGTCGTCCACCAGGTCGTAGCCCTGCATGGTCAGGCGGTCGCCGAAGGTGAGCGGCGCGGCGCGTCCCGGCGGCGCGATCAGCAAGCCGCTGCGCGCGGCGCGGGCAAAATCAAAGAACGCGTCGGGCAGGGCGCACTGCGCAAAAGCCGCGGCGTCAGCGCCGCGCGCGCAGGCCGAACCGCGACCAGTCCTTTGCAGAAGGACATAGCCGTCCGCGGCGTCAAGCACCTGCCAGCCCTTCTCCACCAGGTTCAGCACGGCCGCTTGAATCTCGGCCGGGTGGCGGTCGGTGGCCCCGGTCACGTCTACCAGCGCCCAGGTCGCCTCGCCAATGATGGGAAACTTGAACAGCTTCTCGCGATGGCTGAAGTGCGGATAGAGGGCCGTCGTCACGCTGCCGGGCGCCGCCGCAGGAACCTGCGCGGCAAAGCGGCTGAGCAGGCGCGCGTGCGGCGTCACCTCCGGCCAGCGGAACTCGCGGCCGAGCGGCGTGTAGCCCGCCGCGAGTTGACAAGCGAATGCCCAGACCAACAGCCAGACCAGGGCTGCGCGCGCGGTCCAGGCGCGGACGGCCAGCAGGCGGCGCACGCCAATCACGGCAGCCAGCGCCACGTAGGGGATGAGCGGCGCCGAATAATGGAATTCGCCGCTGAACTGAGCCGGGTACGCGCTGAACAGGTTGGCGAGCAGGAGGGGCGCGCTGAGCAGCAGAATCTCCGGCGCCAGCAGGCTGAGGAAGCCAAACGGCGCCAGCAGTCCGGCCAGGTAAGCCAGGCGCGGGGCCTCGGTGGCGATGCGCCAGACCAGGGCTGGCTGCGTGAAGAAACTCTTGACGATGGCGAGCGGTGAATCGCCGAGCGCGCCGTAGCGTGCAAAGTAGACCGATTGCTGCACGCCGTAGACCTGCGCCGCGTAGTGCGGAATGATGACAAAGGTCGCCAGGTAGAACCAGCCCAGGCTGAGGAGCATCACCAGCAGGCCGGCCGTCGCCGCGGAGAGGCGGGGCAGGCGGAAGTGCGCAGCGAGCGCGTTTGGCGCCTGATCGTCTTGAGTGCGCCGCGCCAGCCAGACCTGGCTGAGGACAAACAGCCCCAGCATGAAGGCCAGCAGCGCAGCTTCTTCTTTGACGCTTAGCAGCAGCAGGCAGGCCACGACGAACCCCCACCAGTGCCGGCGCTGCTGGCACCAGAAGGCCAGCAGAATGGGCGTCGCGGCAAAGGGGATGGCGTGAAACTCCGCCAGGTTGGCGGCCTGCAGCGCGGGAAAGAGCAGGTACGCCAGGGCGAGCACGAACGGCAGCCAGGCCGCCAGCCCGCCGGTTGATGGCCGCAGGAGGGCGCGGGCGAGGGCAAAGAGGATCAGGGCGCCGCTGCCTAGCGCGACCGTTTGCAGAATCAACAGGGCGCGCACGTCATTCCACACATAGAACACGAGCGAAATGGGCAGGAAGATCGGTTCCACATGGTCGGTCAGGCGCGTGCTGACATAATCGTCTTTGATTTCCTGCACGAAACGTCCCTGGCTCGTGTTCCAGATCGCCAGGTCCATCTGTCCCAGGTCGGCCATGTGGGTGCCCAGCGCCTCATGCGGCCGGATGGAGAGGACCGAGAAGCCGACCACATAGAACAGGAACGCCAGGAGCACGGCTATGCGCGCAGGATCGCTCGCCAGGCGCCGGCGTGCGGCCGCCAGCGGCGCCGCCGATGGACGGGAGCTCATGTCAGGCGATAACCGCCTGGCCTGCGCCCATCGCCAGCCTGCGGCCGCCAACGCGCCGCCGATCTCACCGATGACCATCCACAAGCGTGCGACGATGGCGATGATGGCGGGCAGGGGCGCACGGAACACGACCTGCAGCAGAAGAATAAGGACGCCTTCGCGCACACCCAGACCGCTGGGTGTGAGCAAGCTCAGGTAGCCGAGGACATAGGCCGCCGCATAACCGGCGATTAGCCAGGGCGTCTGCGTCCACGCGACTGGGGCCAGTCCACGCACCAGCGCGCTGAAGCCGAGGCCAAAGCCAAGCCAGACGAGGCCGTAGGCGAGCAGCAGGCGCGCCAGGTCGGACACGGTCAGCGTAATGCGCAGCGGCGGCCGTTTGAGCCAGGTCAGCACGCGGTTCAAGGTCGCTTCCAGCACGCGGGGATGGAGGAAGATCAAACCGAGCGGCGCCAGCCAGAGCGCCAGGCGTAGGCGGTCGAACCAGGCGCCATGGCCGGCCAGGCCAAAGTAGACGGCAGCCAGGAGCAGCCCGGCCAGGGTGGAAATGGCCTGGTGCAGGGCGATGCTGGTGAAGGTGACGGCGCGCGGGATGCCGTGTTGGGCCGCCATTTCGCTCATGCCCAGGAACTGCCAGACGTTGCCGGGAATATAGCGGATGATGTTGGACAGAAACCAGATGCGAGCCGCCTCGCCGTAGCGCAACGATCCACCGAGTCGCCCCAGGATGAAGCGCCACTGGTTGAGTTCCAGCAGCCAGGTGAGCCACAGCAAGGCGAGAGCCAGCAGCAGCCAGCCAATTTGGATCTGCCACGGATACGCCTGCAGCTGCCGCCACTGGGTGGCAATCAGCGCGCCTAGAAACACGAGAGCCAGCACAAAGACGCCCGCTTGCAGCCAGGGGCGCAGGCGCGTCATCAGTCTGCGCGGCCCTGGTTGGGGCGGGGACGGAAAGAAACCAGGTTCCGCGGCTGGAACCTGGTTTCCGGTGGCTGAAGTTGGCGGCTGACTCATGACGGCCAGTATAACACCGCGCTGACGCCGTCACCAAATTGAACGGGGAATGGTTTTCGACTACTGACCTGGCGTTTGGCGCATGGGCATGGTGACGAACGTGACGCCCAGGTATGGTTTGGCCGCATCGTCTGGATGCTGACCCAGCGTGACGGTGACCGTTTGGTCTTCGGCGCCGCGGCGCAAGGTGAGCTTGGCCTGGTCGCCTGGTTTGTAGGCCGCAATGGCGTCGCCCAAGGTGAAGTCCTGGCTGAGCGGCTTCCCATCCACGGCGGTGATCAGATCGCCCATCTGGATGCCGGCGGTGGCGGCCGGGCCGCCAGCCGTCACAGCGTGAATCAGCGCGCCGTTCATGCCCATCACGCCAGGGCTCATCGGCATCTGATCATCTGGCATTCCAGGCATGTTGGGCATGCCGGGCATGTTGGGCATGCCGGGCATCATCGGAATCTGCTGATTGGGCTGCTGCGGCGCGGCGAGCGCTGGCGAGCGCAAATCAGCGCCCCTTTGCTGCCTTTGTGCAATCATGTAGCCGGCCGCGCCGCCGATGGCGACCGACACAGCGGCCACCAGGCAGAGTGCGATCACGGCTACGACCGCGATCAGCACGATCCTGTTACGCGAACTACTATTTTCGTTCATGTTAATCTCCTCTTGAAGCATCTCCCGCGGCTGTGGCGGGAACCGGAATCATCGTGTGGGCGTCATGGCTGCTGTTTGTCTATCCGCAGGCCAGCCAGCCTGCACATGGCCGGATTTGCCGAATGGCCCACCGTCCACTATACTCAACGCCCATGACACATGTCAGCGATTGGTTTCGCTCTCTCAATTTGCACGGCGGCCGCTTAATCCAGGCCGTCTCTGGCCCACAGCGCCGCCTGGTCGTCGCCCTGCTTAGCCTGGCCCTGCTCCTGCTCGGCGCGTTGACCCCCGCGGCCCAGGCGGATCCGCACGGCTGCACCGGCGCGGACGTCAACGCCAACTGCAATTTCAACAACTTCTACTCGTCGCCGTACGGCTCCGTGCCTGATGGCTGGACGCCCTTCGTGCTTAGCGGTTCGCCCGCGTTCGTGGAGGCGGTGGACACCTACTTCGGTCCGCCCTCCTTGCAGATCTGGTCCGACGGCGGCACGTTCCAGGCCGGTATCTTCCAACAAGTGCGCAATCTTACGCCTGGCGCCACCTACCTGGCGTCGGT
This sequence comes from Candidatus Amarolinea aalborgensis, assembly GCF_900491745.1. Taxonomy (NCBI): domain Bacteria; kingdom Bacillati; phylum Chloroflexota; class Caldilineae; order Caldilineales; family Candidatus Amarolineaceae; genus Candidatus Amarolinea; species Candidatus Amarolinea aalborgensis. The sequence goes on from NZ_UETR01000007.1 coordinate 230,648, forward strand.
GGGGTGGGCGGCGGCCAATGAGCCGAACGCCTTTGGCCGCAAGCTGGGGCTTGACCCCACCGGCGGCACCGACCCGACGGCGCCCACAGTGATCTGGGGCACGATGCACTATGGGCCAGGGCGTTTCGGCAACTATTCTACACCCGGCGATCCCAACCTGGATGTACGCGCCGCTGCCAAAGGCGACACCATGACGCTCTTCTTCTTGGTAGACCACAATTACAGCACGGGCGTCAACCTGATCTTCGTGGATGCCATCAGCCTGGTGCGCGATGAGAGCCAACCGGTGGCGCCGGCCGAGCCGCCAACGGCGACGCCGCGCCCTGCGCCCCGGTCCGCGGCTCGGCCCCTGGCAAGGCCAACCAGCGCCCCCACGTCTACAGATACGCCTTCACCCACGGCAACGCCCTCCGCAACGGTCACGGCAACCGCCACGCATACCCCTTCACCCACGGCAACGCCCACGGATACGTCTACGCCTAGCGCGACGCCCACCGCCACGCGCCTGCCACGCGCTACGGCGACGCCCACGGCCGCACCTGCCGGGTTGAGCGGCCTCGCCCGCGCGCATCGTCCCTTGCTGCTGCCCGTTGGTTTCACCGCCCTGTTCGGATCGGTCGGCCTCGGCGGCGTGCTCAAACGCCGTCGCGCGCGGCGCTACTTCTGATCTACACGCCTTCCACGTACTGCTGGACTATCTTGGCAAATTCAAGCAGATCATCTAACCCAGAGACGATCACGGCCTGCACAATGCGGATGTCCATCTTGGTGTATTGGTGAACCAGCGTGTTGCGAAACGCCACCATTTTTATCAAACGATCCAGTAAGCGATCATCAATGATGCGCTGCGTGTATAGTAATCGGAAACTGTCCCGGCTGGACGAGGGAATTCCGAGCTTGTACATCCTGATGACGAAGTTTGCCAGGTCAATCGCAGTCTCACAGCCTCTGAGAACGTTTAGCAGCGCGGCGTCCTGGTGAGAGTAGTTCGCGGCGAAGCCAGCGCGGTCGGCTTCGTATTCGTCTCTCGCGCGTTGGACGCAGCGCTGAATGCTTTGGATCTTGTTGGTGACGACATCGTTCATACGGCGTAGGCCTTTCCGGTTTTGCGGAACTCCTCAAGAATCGCGGCGCGCTCCTCGTTCAGTTTTTGGTAAAAGGAAAGCGTCAGCATCTCAAATTCGCCCACCGCGTTGTCGTCTGCCACATAGATTCGACGCCCTGAGGTGACGATCTCGTGTTGGAAAACGGTCTCCACCTCCCGCAGATTGACCAGATCAACCGATTTGTCCAGGGCGGCTTCCAGGTCGTAATGGCAAGGCGTCAGCATCAAATACGGCTGCTGATGAGCCTCTTGATAGGGCAGCAACACGGCAATATCCACATCGCTCGTGGGCCATTCGTCGGCGGTGCCATACGTCCCAAAAAGATAGATCGCCTGCGTCGTGGGGAAGTATTGCAGAATGATGCGCACAATCCTATCGTATTTGTTCACTTCTGCATCTCCCCGCGTGTCATCACATCCTTGCCGGCGATTTCCATGCTTCTGACCGCCCACCTGCGGCGCAACAAGCGCACTCTTACTTCACATAAATCGGATTACTGAAAACCCAGCCGCGGGCTTTGCCCCAGGCGCGGCGCCAGGCCTCCACGCGGTAGATGCCCGGCTGATGCGACGCGTAGCGCAGACTGGCGCCGCGCGTCTGTGCAATCACCTGACCGTTGCGCAGCAGCTTGATGTGCGCCTGGCCGGGGGTGTTGATCTCAAAGCGCACCAACTGCCCGTTGGCCGCCAGGGCGTCGCCCATGATGGCGGACTCCTGGCCATTGTTGGCCGTGAAGCGAAAACCGCGCGTCGCGCCGGGCAGGTCATAACCCACCCAGGCGTGACCCGCGCGCAGCGCGTCGTAGATCAACGCCCGGTCATGCGCCGCCTCGCCGGTGAGCGGCTCCGTCACCAGCAGGTGCGTGTTGACCGCGGCGAAGCAATCCTGGTACGACAGAAACAGCCGCTGCAGCGGCCCGAGGTGATACGTATGCGCGTGCGCATCGGAGCCGCCGATGGCGACGATGGGCTGCGGCCGCGTGGTCAGCAGCTCGTCCCATTTCGCCAGCATCTCCGGCCACGGCCCGGTGGTGAAGAAGTGCGGCAGAAACAGCAGGGGTACGGCCGACGGCTTGCTCTTCGCATAATAGCGAAACTCCGACATAAAATTCCACAGTTCGATGCCGGTGAAACCACTGACCTCCCAGTTACGCCATTCGTAGGTGTCGGGCATGAGGGGCGAAGGGCGTTCAATGGGGTGGGCCAGGAAGGTGAGCGCGCCCTGGCGCTGCGCGGCCTCGATCAACCCCTGCGGCGTCGATGCATGCGGCGTCACGTCGCTTTGCACGCCAAATACCAGGCAGTGATTACCCTCGGGCTGCAAGTTGGCGTCATTGACCTCTTCGCCTACCAGCAGCAGGACACGGTCGCGCCAGCCTTCTTCTTGCGAAACCAGGACATTATGATCCGTGGCAATGATGAAATCGAGGCGCCTCGCCTGCGCCGCCGCCGCCAGGTCCTGATGGGTACCGGCGCCGTCCGAGTGAACGGTGTGCATGTGCAGGTTGCCCACCAACTCATGCCATTCCGCCCCGGGCCGGGTTGCACTCATGTCGCTCACAATTCCCTCCTGCGCTCACGCCTTGTGCAGCGCAATCGCAATCTGCTCATCGCCGATTTTGACCACCTGGCGCTCCGACGCCTCTGAGGCGCTGCCTGGCGCCAGGGAGAGCGCCAACGTCTCGCGCTGAATGAAGTCAGCGAAGAGGACGAACGCCGCCGCGCTGTCCCCTTCCGCGACGTACGTCACATGGACACGATCATCCAGGGCAAAGCCGGCCTCCTTGCGCAGGGTGTTGATCGCGCGCACCAGGTCACGCGCGTAGCCTTCGGCCACCAGTTCTGGCGTCAGGTGGATGTCAACCGCCACAGTCACGCCCTTGTCGCTGGCAATGGCGAGGCCGCCACGCGATTCGGTTTGCACCAGGATATCTTCGCCGCTAAGGCTGACCGGCGTCCCGCCGAGGTCAACCGTAACGGCCTCGCCGCGCTGGAGGGTCGTCGCGACAGCCGCCGGATCGAGGCTGGCCAGGGCGCTGCGCACCAGCGGGAAGAGCTTGCCCAGCCGCGGCCCCAGCACCCGGTTGTTGGGCAGCAGCTTATAGTTTACCAACGCGCCCACCTCGGCCACCAAATCAATCTGCTTGACGTTTATCTCCTCGCTGAGTACATCCAGCAGCTCAGCCAGGTCGGCGCGCGCCTGCGGCGAGCCGACATGAACCTGGGCCGTGGCCAAGGGCTGACGCAGCTTCACATCCGCGCTGCTGCGCGCCGCGCGGCCCAGGGCGGCCACATTGATCGCCAGGCCCATCTTGTCGAGCAAGCGGCGATCCATCAGGGCGGCATCGGCTTGCGGCCACTCGGTATGATGCACGCTGCCTGGCGCGGCCGGGTCCACGTTGCGCACCAGGTTCTGGTACATGGCTTCGGTCGTGAACGGGATGAAGGGCGCCAGCAGCCTGGTCAGCGTCACCAGCACCTGATAGAGCGTGCCGAGTGCGGCCAATTTGTCAGCGTCGCGTTCACTCTTCCAGAAACGACGGCGCGCGCGCCGCACATACCAGTTGGAAAGGTCATCCAGAAACGCCTCGGTCACGATCGTGGCCCGCGCCGAGTCAAAACCGGCCAGTGCATCGGTGACGGCGGCCACGGTTTCATGCAGCCGCGCCGTGATCCAGGCGTCCATCTGCGCGCTGGCCGAATGCGGCGAAGCGAGCGGCGTCTCACCTGGCTGCCAGTCGTCCAGGTTGGCATAGGTGACGAAGAAGCTGTAGACATTCCACAGGGGAATGAGGAAGCGCCGCCTTGTTTCGTCGCCCAATTTGTAACCGAAGAGCAGATTCTGCTCCGGCCGATGATGGAGATAGAGCCAGCGCATCACGTCGGCGCCCATCAGGTTGGCCGCCTCGTTGAATTCAATGGAATTGCCCCATGATTTGTGCATCTCACGGCCATTTTCGGCGAGCAGCGTAGCGAAGCCCAGGATGTTCTTGAAGGGCGGCCGGCGCACGAGCGCGGCGCTTTGCGCCAGGAGGCTGTAGAACCAGTTGCGGAACTGGCCGGGAAAGCTCTCGGTGATGAAATCGGCAGGGAACCAGCGCGCCCATTCCTCCGGGTTTTCGCGGTAGTGCATGGTGCTGAACGCGACGATGCCGGCGTCGAGCCACGGATTGCCCACGTCTTTGATGCGCGTGCTCAGCTCGCCGCACTGCGTGCAGCGGATCTTGATGGCGTCAATGTAGGGGCGATGCGGCGTATGGCCTTCAAAAACTTCGTAGCCCTCCACCGCGCGCGCCTGCAGTTCATGGTCGCTGCCGATGACGTCGAAATGCCCGCACGCCTCGCACTCCCAGATGGGCAGCGCCAGGCCCCAGTAGCGCTTCTTGCTGATCATCCAATCGTGCATGTTGCGCAGCCAGTCCATCTCGCGGTCATAGCCAAATTCAGGATGCCAGTTGATCTCATCCACGACATCCATGATCTGATAGCGCAGGCTGGCCTCTTTCTCGGCCGCAGTCACCTCGGCGCGCGGCTTATCATACAGCGCGCCCATGCTGATGAACCACTCGTCCACCAGGCGGAAGATCAGCTCCTCGCCGCAGCGCCAGCAGGTGGGGTAACGGTGGCTGTAGCGCTGCGTGCGGTAGAGGACGCCCTTGGCGCGCAGGCTGTCGAAAATCGGCCCGGCCACCTCGGTCACATGTTGGCCCGTCAGCCAGGCAAAGCCGTCCACGTAGACGCCGTTTTCATCCAGCGGCGCGACCACCGGCAGTTGGTGCTCCTTGCTCAGCCCAAAGTCCTCCGCGCCGCAGCCAGGCGCAATGTGCACGATGCCGGTGCCCTCTTCTTCGCCCACGTCCTTCCAGGCGATGACCCGGTGCCGGTAGGCGCCGCTGAGCGCCTCCGCGGCCGCGGGCAGCTCGTCAAACGGGCCGCTGTATTCCCAGCCGAGCATCTCCGCGCCTTTCAACTCACCCACGATCTCGAATTTGCCTTTGAGCGTACTCTTGATCGTACCCTTCGCCAGATAGTAAGTCCAGCCGTCATCCTGCGTCACTTTGACGTACGTCAGCGACGCGCCCACGGCTGCGGCGATATTGCTGGTCAGCGTCCAGGGCGTGGTTGTCCACACCAAGAGTGCCTCTTTGTCGCGCCCCACCAACGGGAACTTGAGATAAACCGACTCATGCGTCAGTTCTTTGTAGCCGTCAGTCACAATCTCGTGCTGGCTGATGCCGGTGCCGCAGCGATAGCACCACGGCATGACATCGGTGCCCTTGTAGAGCCAACCCTGGTCATGGCACTTCTTGAGGAAGCTCCAGATCATGTAGTTGTTTTCGTTGCTGAACGTAAAGTAGGATCCGCCCACGTCTGGCATGCCCAGTCGCCCCACGACTTGCTCTACGGTGTCGGTCACCGGGCCATTCGCGCCCTGAATCGTTGCCGGCTGTGCGGCGTCTTCGCTGAGGAGGCTGCGCAGGCGTTGCAGCTCGGCTGGATCGTTCCAGTCCATCCAGTAGCCCAGGCGGATGGATTGATCGGTCTGCACCGCGGCAAATTCGAGCACGCGCATCTTGCACAGCTTGACGAATTCGGCCAGGCCAAAGGACTCAATGTCGCGCTTGCTCTTGAAGCCCAGTTCCTTTTCGACATTCACCTCAACCCACAGGCCCTGGCAGTCGAAGCCGTTTTGCCAGCGTTGGTTGTAGCCCTGCATCGCGTAGAAACGCTGGAAGAGGTCTTTGTACGTGCGCCCCCAGGCATGATGGACGCCCATCGGGTTGTTGGCCGTAATCGGGCCATCGAGAAAGCTCCAGCGTTTGTCGCTCTGCCTGCGCAGCCGGCGCAGTGCATTGAAGGCGTCGGTCTCGCGCCAAAACTTCAGAATATCTTGCTCCAGGGCCACGAAATCCACCTGGTTGGGTACGTCCTTGAACGCCATTCTTTCCCCCAAAATATAACATTCTGTCAGTGCAAGAGATGGATAAGATCAGACTCCGATGCTACGTCCAATTGCCTTCGGTAGCTTCGACAGCGGTCTACAACAATCCGCAATATTCTTGTCGTGAAGTAGATTCTTGTTCAATTCTCGACTATATATATGTGGACGTTGCACATGCTTAGGATAGAATTCTGTACGTCTAAAGAAACGATAGGCTCTTGCATCATCCGAGCAAATCAGTCTACAACCAGACGCAATAATAATCGCAACAATATGAGGATCGTCGAAATCCGGATGAGACAAAGTACGTGTCAACTGTTGCTCAATCTCATCAACTTTGGTGCTATCCACTTCAACGATCTTTGATGCCTTCTTTAGTTCGATTAGCAACCTAAAGTACTTAGTTGCTCTTGCTAGTTCCCGCCTATATGTCGTTCCACCGTAAACGATTTTTCCGTGCCCATGGACAATCCAGTCTAAGACAGGTCTGAATTCAATGTGACGTTGAGATTCCTGGTCGAACACGGAAGCAAGGGAATTCGTGTCAATCACAATGCACATGCTATAGCCCCAGGATCCTCATTTGCTCACGAATGAAAAACTCCCGAAAAGCACTGGGCTGATCTTCTGGATACTCTCCATCCTTACCTATCGAAATAGGAATGACATAATTACCGTCGGAGTTTCTTCCAAAAAACAAGACTTGCGAATCTGGATAAGAATCGTCGGTAAGTGTGCGGTAGTTTAACCGAAATCTGTCTATTGTGTAGTCGCTATGGGTTTCAACATAGAACTGTTTTTGCTCGGAGACGGCCAGTTGAAAGATAACGTCGCCGAGGGCTGCCTGTGCCTTTGGATGTAAGTGTACTTCCGGCTGTTGAATTGCGAATATAGTGCCTTGTGGGCGTGCAAACATCTCAACGACAACCGGTAGTGCTTGTGAAACGCCATATCCAACATTTACAAGGGCCACATGCATGTTACTCAGAATTACTCTGAGCTCGAAAGGAGAAGCAACCTCTTTGCCAAACCCCTTAATTTCCAGCGACTCGAACAAGCCACTTTCAAGGCCAAATTTCTCCATGAATTTTCGAAATTCAGCAGATTCCTTGCTCTTGAGCAATCTTCTTATCAGATAGGGAGTATGTTCGCCCTCTGGGTTGAAATCAAGCCTATATTCATCGTAAGTGCGTTTGGGCTTGCTCCTTATCGGTGCCAGCCATGCAATGTTGTAAGCAAACTTAGGCATACGCACATTGAATTGATGCTTGTCGTCCTGACTGATACTCTCATCATGTATTTGCTGTATCAGTCGATCAACAAACATCAGGGCTGAACGGCGACTGAAAGTGTCTTGTTTTGCCAGTAACTCATAGTTTTTGCCTTCTACTGAGACCGATGCCCACCCCAGCAATACTGCCCTGACGAATTCTAGCGGCAAACTGTCTCTATCAATGTGTTGAAACTGGTAACGTATTTGTTTACCGCTAAATTCGATTCTAGCTTCTCCTTGCAGTCCAATGTAGTCATATTGACATATTAGGGGATTATTGTCGACCTCTTCAAATGTCATTAAGACTGCTTCGTAGTGTTTGGGCTCGTGTTCCTCACCGGGAGAGCTTGGCACAATGTACCCTATCCTAAATCGTCCTTTTGTTCCAGAATGTACACTGGCGATATCTCTGTAGCGGCCCAGATTCACGATGTCGCTATTGAAATCTTGGTTGAACCAGAATTGGGGTGATCCAAGCAAAGAAATCAAGGACAAGACTGATGTCTTTCCTGTGCTGTTTTCTCCGACGAGGAAATTAACCTTCGTAAGCGGAATCAGTACATTATGAAAACCTCGGAAGTTGTCTAGAAACAACCAATTACTCACTGATGCTTTCCTCCTGTCTGCTCGACAGAGCAAACGAGTTCGTCAATACACTCGTGCGGATTGACCAGCCCTACTGAGCTAAACTCGCGCATGGCTGTTCTATCTTCCTATCCGACATCCCACCTTGCCCTTGCCCAGAATCTGGCTGCAGGCCGCTCAAGTATAGCACATTGCCCGAAGTTTACCAGAAAAAACAGGCCGGGTTCTCGCTTGAGCCCCGGCCTGTGTTGGCGACTTGTGACGGCCAGCCGTCACTCGTGACCGCTTACTGCCACTTTTCCAGGGCATCCTTGACCGCCGCGCAGAAGGCGTCGGCCGTCGCGCCGTCCAAGATACGATGGTCGTAGCTGAAGCCCAGGGTGGTCATCGGCAGGAAGGCCAGGTAATCGCCCACGTTCGGCTCCAACGGACTGCCCTTGCTCACGACCACTGGCCGCTTCTCAATCGCGCCAACGCCCAGGATGCCGGCCTGCCCGTTGAGGATGACCGGCGTCTGGAAACGACTGCCGGACGTACCGTAGTTGGTGAGGGTGAAGGTGCCGCCTTGCAGTTCATCGGCCCGCAGTTGATTCTTGCGCGCGCGCTCGGCCACATCGTTGACCGCGCGTGCCACGCCGAGCAGGTTCAGATCGCCGGCGTTCTTGATCACCGGGACGATCAGGCCGCCGATGCCGTGTTGATCGGCAGGCAGCGCGACGGCGATGCCGATGTGATAGGTGCGCTTGATGATCAACCCCTCGTCGGTCCAGGTTGAGTTGGCGGCCGGTACGGCCTTCAGCCCGGCCAGAATGGCCTGGATCAGATAGGCCGTCACGGTCAAGTTCACGCCCGCAGCCGCAAACTCTGCCTTGTGCGCCTTGCGATGCTCCAGCACAGCGGCCATGTTGAGGTCCCACATCGTGGTGACGTGCGGAATGCTGAACGCGGCCTGCGTCGTGTTGCGCGCCACAATCTGGCGCATGCGGTTGTGCGCCACGAATTCCTCGCCGGCTGACAGTTTGCCCGGCGCCGGCGCGGCTGGGGAGGCTGGTCGCGGCGCGGTTGCGGCCGCGGGCGGCGGCGCTGCGACTGGCGCAGCCGCAGGGGGCGCGGACGGCGCGCTGACAGGCGCGGCGCTGGCTGGCGCGATGCGCGGGGCCACAACGACCGGTTTGCCTGCGTCGCGGCTGGCAGCGGCGCTGAGGATGTCGTACTTGGTCAGGGTGCTGAGCGGCCGTCCCGCGGCCACGTCGCGCAGATTGACATGGTTCTCCGTGGCCAGGCGGCGCACCACAAGCGACGCCACGTCGCGCAGGTCGGCATCGAGGGCCGGGGCGGGTGCAGCCGCCGGTGCTGGCGCAGCCGTCGGCGCCGGCGCGCTCTTCTGGGCAGCCTGGTGGGCCACGACATCTTCCTTGGTCACTTGCCCGCGCAGGCCCGATCCCTTGATGCTGCTCAGGGACACCCCCAGCTCTTCGGCCATCCGCCGCGCCACGGGAGTGGCTGACGGGGCTTCGCGGCTGGCCTCTACGTCAGCCGGGGCCGCCGGCGCGGCGGCCGCGCTTTCGCCCGCTTCGCCCACCAGGCCGAGCACCGGGTCGGCTGGCAGGAGCTCGCCGTCGCTGTAGTTCAGTTTGAGGATCGTGCCGCCCACCGTGGCCGGCACTTCGGTATCTACCTTGTCGGTGGCTACTTCAAGCAGAACGTCGCCTGGTTTGATGGTGTCGCCCACCTTGACCAGCCAGCGTGTGACAATAATGCCATCAACCCCTGAGAGTTGGTCAGGAAATCGCAGTTCTGTCGCCATTGCCTTACTCCTTACGCGCCGCAGCGGTCATGCCCAACATTTCCAGAACGCTGGCTTTGATCTGGCGCTTGCGCGGCAGAATTTCTTCTTCCAGGGTCATCGAAACCGGAATCGAAACCGGCGGCGCGCCCAAACGGCGAGCCGGCGCCTTCAGAAGCTCCGGCGCCTCCTCGTACACGCGCGCGACCACCTCGGCGCCGATGCCGTTCATGGCATACGACTCGTGCACGGCCAGCAGGCGCCCGGTTTTGCCAACCGAATCGAGCACGGTTTCCATGTCCAGCGGCACGATGCTGCGCAGGTCCACAACCTCGATTTCGATGCCGTATTCTTTCGACAGCTCGGTCGCCGCTTCCAGCGCCTGCAGCAGGCAGTAACTGAAGGTGACTACGGTCAGGTCGCGGCCGGGGCGTTTGATCTCGGCCTTGCCGATCGGCACCGTGTACTCCTCGCCGGCCGCAGGAACTTCGCCCTTGGTGAAGTAGAGCAGTTTGTGCTCCAAGAAGACCACCGGGTTGTTATCGCGAATCGCTGAGATGAGCAGACCCTTGGCATCATACGGGGTGGATGGCGCCACGACCTTCAGTCCAGGATAGTGCGCCAGGGAGCTTTCCACCGACTGGCTGTGCTGTGAACCGTAGCGTTTGCCGCCGCCTTGCTGCCCGCGGATGACCATCGGCACCTGCACCAGGCCGCCGTACATGTAGTGCATCTTGGCCGCCTGGTTCAGAATCTGATCCGCGCAGACCAGGAAAAAGTCCATGTACATCAACTCGCACACCGGCCGCAAACCGGTCATCGCCGCGCCCACGGCCATGCCGATGAAAGCCTGCTCGCTGATGGGCGTATCGAGCAGGCGCTTGGGGCCGAATTCGTCGAATAAGTTACGCGTGACGCGGAAGAGACCGCCGTAGCGCCCCACGTCTTCGCCCATCAGGAACACGTTGACGTCACGCTGCATTTCCTCGCGTAAGGCCTCGTTGATCGCCTGAATATACGTTGTTGTTCGCATCGCCATTTAATTGACTCCTTGCGCCGCTTCAGAGGGCAAACACGTCGGTGTAGGCCTCGGATAAATCGGGCCACGGGCTTTTTTCTGCAAACTCCACGGCCGCCTTGACCTCTGCCTCGACGTCGTCGCGTATCTGCTGCAGCTCGGCCTCGCTCACGCCGCGCGCCGCCAGCTTGTTGGTCAGCACGACCAATGGCTCGTGCTGACGCTGATACTCGATTTCTTCCGGTGTGCGGTAGGTTTCCAGGTCGCCAGCCATATGGCCGGACAATCGGTAGGTCAGTCCCTCGATGAAAGTCGGGCCCTCGCCAGCCCGCGCGCGCGCTGCGGCCTGCGAGATGGCGGTGTAGACCACTTCCACGTCGTTGCCATCAATCTGGACGCTTTCCATGCCATAGGCGCGCGCAAACAGGTACAGTTCAGGCGGCGCCGAGGTTCGATAGGTTGGCGTCATTTCTGAGTAGCGATTGTTCTCGCAGTAGAAGATTATAGGGAGCTTCCACTTGCTGGCGATGTTGAGCGTCTCGTGCATGACGCCCTGGAAAATGGCGCCTTCGCCAAAGAAGGTGATTGCCACGCGATCTTCGCCGCGCAGATAGCTGGACAACGCCAGGCCGGCTGCGTGCGGCACCTGTCCACCGACAATACCGTTGCCGCCGTACAAGCCCAGGCTAGGCTCCATGAAGTGCATGGAGCCGCCTTTGCCTTTGGCAAAACCCGTCGCGCGGCCCAACACCTCGGCGATCGCCGACTGCGTGCTCATGCCACGCGCCAGGGCGTGATGATGGCCGCGGTAGGTGTGGGTGATGTAGTCATCAGGGCGCAGGGCCGCAGCCATTCCCACGGCGCTGCCTTCATGGCCGATGGCCGTATGCATGGCGCCGCCAATTTTGCCTGAGACGGCCATGTCGAGAAGAGACTCCTCGGTCCGTCGAATGAGCACCAGGGTGCGGAACATCGCCTTCAATTGCTCGGTCGGCAACTGGATGACGTCCAGCTTGGTGTCCGCGCCGGATGACCAAAGATCCGTGGTCAGCGAATTGGACATAGACATTTCCTTCCCGTTGTTTGGTTGTTGTTCATCAGGCCTTTGGAAACGACGCGCCCCATGGCCTTGATTCTGGACGGTCTTCCGTATTGTGACGGCCTATTGGCCCTGACCGTAACTGAGTCGGGCAATAAAAAGCACAGAAGTCTACAGCTTGCGTTGAGACTTCTGTGTCCTCGAAAGCGTTTTCGCGCCCGCCTGCCGCTTGACCCGTAGATCTTGACCGAAGTCTTGCACGAACTACGAACAAAGACGGCACAAGGTGAACGTTATTATACTCACGCCAGACGCGATGGCAAATACATCCCACCCAAATGGGTGGGCGAAAGACCACCCGCTTTCAGTCCGCGGCGGCGCCCTCATGTGCGCATCTGCGCAGTCGTTCCAAATGCAGCGCACATTCAACCGCAAGGAGCACATGCGGGGGTGGATGAACACAAAGAAACGGCAGATCAGACGGAAATCGGCAACTTCTCTGCGTTCTTTGTGATCTGCGTGGTCAAAAACTCAACGGGCGGTCACGTCAAAAACCCAACGGGCGGCCACACAGGGCCGCCCCTACTTGACATCAAATCAGCGTGTAATTATAATGTGACTACTTGAAGATAGGAGGGACGCGTATGACGCTCGCCGTGCAGACCAAGATCGTGCGTATTGGCAACTCACAGGGAATCCGTATCCCCAAGCCGTTACTTGAACAGGCCGGGATCAGCGAACAGGTGGAGCTTGAGGTTCATGACGGCCAGATCTCCATTCGCCCGGCGCGGCGCGCCCGCGCGGGCTGGGAGGAGCGATTCGTCGTCATGGCGGCTATGGGGGATGATCGGCTTCTGGATGGCACTCAGCTTGCCGCAACCACCTGGGATGAGGAGGAGTGGGAATGGTAATCGGGTCGGTCAATCGGTTCGATGTCTACCTCGTCCTGCTTGACCCAACGGTTGGCAGCGAGATCCAAAAGACCCGGCCGTGCCTGGTGGTGTCGCCGGACGAGATGAACCATCACATCGCCACCGTGATCGTGGCACCGATGACCACCAAGGGCCGCCCTTACCCCAGCCGGGTGCCCTGCCGGTTTGAGGGCCTCGAAGGCCATGTGGTGCTCGATCAGTTGCGCACCGTGGATAAGGGGCGGCTGGTTCGACGCCTGGGGCGCATTACCGATGAGGTGCAAGAAGCCGTGCTCGTCACGCTGGCTGAGATGTTTGCGCCGTAGGCCTTTCAAGGCCACAGCGAACATTTGCCACATGTCCGGGTTTGACGGGGGCTTGGAACCCAGTTATCATACGCTGGTATGGCACAAAACAAGGATTCATCGAGCCTGACGCCGGTTCGTCCTGAGATTCGTTTGCGTCCCGTAACCGGGATGGTCGAAGGCCAGCATGCGGACCTGGCCCTCTATCAATTGAAGCTGATGGCCGCTCATCTGCAATTGGTGACCGGGTTCGAGGAACTCCTCGTGCTCGGAGCGATTCGCTTCCAGCCCTTCGAATACCAGATTCGCGCCGCACGTACCGCTTTGCGGCGTTTCCGGGGCCGCGGTCTGCTGGCTGACGAGGTGGGCCTGGGCAAAACGATCGAGGCCGGGCTGGTGCTGAAGGAATACCTGCTGCGCCAGATGGTGTCGCGTGTCTTGATCTTGACCCCGCCGGGCCTGGTGGAGCAGTGGCAGGAGGAGCTGGCGGTCAAGTTCGACCTGACCGATTTTGTCACCAGCAACAGCCCTGACTTCCGCAGCCTGGGCGCGGGCGCCTGGGAACACTATCCCCACGTCATTGCCTCGCTGGCCACTGCGCGTCGGGCCGAACATGCCATGGCCATCACGGCCAAGGAATACGACCTGGTGATCGTAGATGAGGCGCATCATCTTAAGAACCGCTCATCGGCCTCCTGGCAGCTTGTCAACGCGCTGCAGAAGAAGTACATTCTGCTGCTCACCGCGACTCCCGTACAAAACCGGCTCACGGAACTGCACAACCTGGTCACCGTGCTCAAGCCGGGCCAACTCAAGAGTCCTAAGGAGTTCAGCCAACAGTTTGTTGCGCGCGGCGATCCTCGTCTGCCCAGGAACCGCGCGCTGCTGCGAGAGCTGCTGGCCGATGTGATGGTGCGCCATACGCGCGGCCAGATCAGCCTCAAGCTGCCGCCGCGGCGCGCCCACACCATTCGTCTGAAGCTGCACGCTGACGAACAAGCCCTCTATGATGGCATCACCACCCTGGCCCGCCGCATGATGGAAGATCAGATCACGTCCGCGCACCGTTTTGGCGTGCTGACCCTGCTGCGCGAGGCGGGCAGCAGCGCGGCCGCAACCCTTTCCACCCTGCGGTCGTTGGCCCAGATTGCATCCTTGTCGCCCTACCGGACCTCCCTGTTGCGTCTCGTCGAACAGGCTGAAACGATCCGCGGAACGGCCAAGGCCGACGCCTTGCACAAGCTGTTGGCAGCCCAGATGGCCGGGGGCCGGGACGATAAAGTGATACTCTTTACCCAGTTCCGCGCCACCCAGGAGATGCTGGCGGAGCGCCTGCGTGGGGAGAACATGCCTTGTGTGGTCTATCACGGCGGCCTCAGCGCCGCGCAGAAGGATGCGGCGATTCGAGAGTTTCAGGATAAGCAGCCGATCCTGCTCTCGACCGAAGCGGCGGGTGAGGGGCGCAATCTCCAATTTTGCCGGGTCATGGTCAACTTTGATCTGCCCTGGAACCCCATGCGCATCGAGCAGCGGATCGGCCGTATTCATCGCGTGGGCCAGGACCGCCCCGTGGACATCTTCAACCTGGCCGCCGAAGGCACCATCGAGGATTTTGTATTGGACATCCTGGATCACAAACTGAACATGTTCGAGCTGGTCATCGGCGAGGTGGACATGATCCTGGGTCAGATGGGTGATGAACGCGATTTCGAGGAGATCATCCTGGACATTTGGACGCAGGCGCGTTCGCGCGAAGACCTGCAGCAGGGCATGACGGGATTGGGCGAAGACTTGGTGAAAGCGCGCGCCGCTTACCAGCATGCCCAGGAATACGATGAAGCCTTGTTCGGGGAGGATTTCAACTCCGAATGAGCGAACAAAGGACGTCAGAGCACTTCGACCTGGCGCGCTTTGTGCTGGGTTACCTCGAACACGAAGGCAGCGTGGCGGCCGCGCCAGCCTTTGGTGTACATGAGGTGCTGCTGCCTGACGAGCTGGCGGCGGCCCTGCGCGTCGAGTCCTATCTCAAGCTGACGTTCGATGCCGGCGCAGACGCTGAAGCCCAACGCATCTCTGTCAACCATCCGCTGGTGGAGGCGATTGCAGATCGCCTGACGCATGAAGTTGGCTATGCCCAGGTGGCGATCAACCACGTGCGGCTGGAGAAGCGGGGGCTCTTCGACGTGGCGGTCAAATCCTGGAGCTTCCCCAACGCTCGCCTTGCCGCACTGCGTGACGCGGTCGAGCAGCCTGCACTGCACCACTACCTGCGCTTCAATTTCAAGGTCACTTTTCTCAGCGATGAGAAGCAAGAGCAGATCATTTCTGTGGTGCTCGATGTGCAGGGCGGGTATGCCGTGCACGATGCCGAACTGCTGGACCGCCTGGTATCCTTCGAGGCTGAAACGACGTTTTCGCACATGACGGTGGCGCCGCCCCGCTGGCAAGGCGCGGGCGACGTGTTAGCGCCTGCCACTTTGCACGCGCTGCTCTCTCGCGCCGTGGCCGCGGCTGAAGGCCTCCTGACCGATCGGCTGGCAGCCCTGCACACGCGCACGCAGCGCTTCCTTGAATTGGATCGGGCGCGCCTCGAAGACTACTACGATTCCCTGGAACATGACCTAAAGCAGCGCCTGGCGCGAACTGAGACA
Source organism: Candidatus Amarolinea aalborgensis (assembly GCF_900491745.1). Taxonomy (NCBI): domain Bacteria; kingdom Bacillati; phylum Chloroflexota; class Caldilineae; order Caldilineales; family Candidatus Amarolineaceae; genus Candidatus Amarolinea; species Candidatus Amarolinea aalborgensis. Next base: position 246,263 of record NZ_UETR01000007.1, read on the forward strand.
ACCGAGGTCGAGCGGCGCCGAAACGCCGAATCCAAACTCGAAGCCCTGGCCGCAGAACGCAGCGCCAAGCTGGCTGACAGCCTGGCCCGCCACCAGATTCGAGTCGAGCTGGATCTCATCAACGTTCTGCTTACCATCCAACCCAAGATCATACTGCCCATCGCTATTGCCAATCGCCGCGTCACGGTGACCCGCTATGCCATTTGGAACCCACTCATCCATCGCTTGGAGCCGTTGGTGTGCGACGTTTGTGGGCAACCAGGCGAGGATCTCCACCTGTGCACAGGCGGCCATCTCGCGCATCGCCGCTGCCTGGCCCCTCAATGCACCGAATGCAACCGCACCTACTGTCAATTGTGCGCTGATCAAATGCGGGTGTGCGTAGTGTGTGAGCAGCCCGTCTGTCGCGCCAGCCTGCACGTGTGCCCGGAATGCGGCCGCGGGACCTGCGCCGAGCATCAGACGCTGTGTCATGGGGCCGCTGGTCAGCCTTTGACACTGAAGAAGCCAGCGCCTGCCGCGACTCCTCGCCCCCAGGCGCCGCCGCCTCCCGCACCCGCGCCGAAACCCCAAACCAAGCCCCCAGCGCGCAGCCCCGCCCCGCGTGCGCGCCCCGCGCCCAACAAGCCCACACCACCTCCAGTCCCCGCGGCGCCTACGCTGAAAGCGGTGAAGCTTCACGTGGAGATCTATGAGGATGACCCGCACATCGTGGCTTTCGTGATGCGCTCAACCAGCCGCGTGTTGGCGACGCGCGCCATTGACCTGACGCCTGATGGCATTCGCATTGCATGCAACTGCGAGAAGTCTCCCTGCCCGGCCAATGGTTGGATCTACCGCCCGGCCGCCGCAGCCGCGATCCAGGAACAGGTCGAAGAATTTCTTGTCGCCCTACGACAGGAATACTTCCTACCTCCCAAGCGCGTGGACTATCTTTACGTGGGCAACGACCAGCGGATGATCGAACGACCGATCTTCAGCTTGCCCTCCTGCTGGCGCCGTGAGGTGATGCTGGCCGCCGCGCGCCAGGAATTCGATCGCCGACGCAGCCAACGCTGACGCCCGCCCGTAGTTCCAAATGTGGCCTGGTTTTTGACCACAGAGATCACAAAGAACGAAAGAAGCTGCCAACTTGCGCCTGATCTGCCTTTTCTTTGTGCTCTCTGTGTTCTTTGTGGTTGGATGTGTGCTACGTTTGGAATTCCTCGACGCCCGCTGAATTGTTCGACATCCCGCCCACATTCGTGTATAATGTGCGCCAGTGCTTCCGCCTTGGGGCGACGATTTCATCGGACATTTCATCACAGCGGCGTTCCCTCGCGCCGGGGAGCAAGCGTCTATGCCCAGCGATTCCTGTCAATCTGATTTCATCTATGGCCTCCACGAGCCTGGCGGCGAGTGGGTGATGGAGCAGGCCGGCGCCAAAGGTTGGGTATTATTCACCGAAGCCATTGGGACAGACCCCAACGACCGGGGCGGACGCGACTACAGCAGCTACTGTAACCGTGGTTTTGGCGTGATGGTGCGCCTCAACAACGGCTATGAACCGGCCGGCACCCTTCCCCGCGCCGATCGTCACACCGATTTTGCACGGCGCTGTGCCAATTTCGTGCAAGGCTCGCGCGGCTGCACCATCTGGATCATCGGCAACGAGATGAATCATCCGGTGGAGCGGGCCGGCGGCGTGGCGGGCGAGTCTATCACGCCCGAACTGTATGCCCGCTGCTACCGCCTTTGCCGTGACGCCATTCGCCAGGTGCAGCCGCAGGCCCAGGTGATCGTGGGCGGCGTGGCGCCCTGGAATCCTTCGACGACCTACCCCGGCAACCCCAATGGCGATTGGGTGGTCTATTTTGCCGACATTCTCAAACTCCTCGGCCCCACCAACTGCGACGGCTTCAGCCTGCACGCCTACACCCACGGCGATGACCCCAACCTGGTTGCCAGCGAAGTAACGATGAACCCGCCGTTCCAAAATCGCCGCTACAATTTTCGCGTGTACCAGGATTTCCTCAATGCGGTGCCCGCCTCCATGCGCAGCCTCCCCTGCTACATCACCGAGACGGACCAGGGCGACATTCCGTGGACGAATCGTAACACCACCTGGGTGCAGCGCGCCTACGGCGAAATTGACTGGTGGAACCGCCAGCCCGGCAACCAGGTGATTCGCGCGTTGATTCTGTATCGCTGGCCGCAGGTCGCCGGCGACCGCTGGGGCATTGATGGCAAACAAGGCGTCATCGAAGACCTGCGTGAGGCGATCAAGTGGCGCTACACCTGGCCTGACAAGCTCGCAAAACGACCCGAGGTCATGGCGCGCTTTGTTGACTACACCATCCCTGCGACGTTGACCGCGGCAAGCGTGGTCACTGTCACCTTGCGTGTACGCAACGACGGCAGCAAGACCTGGCTCAAGGCGGGCGCCAATCCTGTGCGCCTGGGCTATCACTGGTTGGACGCCAGCGGCGCCGAGGTGGCGTTCACCAACGGCGATCTGCGCACCGAACTGCCCAACGATGTGCCTCCCGCCGGAGAAGTTGTCTTTTCGGCGGCCAAATTGGCTGTGCCTACACAGGCCGGCAAATATACGCTGCGCTGGGACTTGGTGGAGGAAGGCATCGCCTGGTTTCGCACGCGGGGCAGTCAGCCGCTGAGCGTAGCTGTGCAAGTCAATGCGGCGCCCGACGCGCGGCCGTCCAGCGAGCAGTTTTTCCCCGAAACCAACAAAACCGTGCGCGGCCCCTTCCTGGATTGGTTCCGGCGCTTTGGGCTGGACGTGGCTGGTTTGCCTATCACCGAACAATACCAGGATACGCAGAGCGGATTGCCAACGCAGTATTTCCAACGTGTGGCGCTTGAACTCGCGCAAAATAACGTGCGTCTGCGTCTCGTGGGCAGCCAGGCGCTGGAGGCGCAGCAGCAGATCGGCCAGCTGCAGGCGCGCATCAAGCAGTTGGAAGACCAGATTGGACGGAACAACGTCGTTGGCGGACGGATTCCGCCGCCGACCATCCAGGACATCACCAACACCCTGCCGCGGGATGCCGGCGCCATGGTTCAGCGGTCGCTGAGCGACATTCAGGCCGTCATACTCAACCATACGGCGGTGCGGCCCGAGGTTGGCGCCGACCGCGTCGCTGCCGCGCACCGTCAACGCTGGCCGGCCATCGTCCACCAGTATTTCATCACCATGGATGGCGTCATTCAGCAAACCAACCCGCTGACCGAGGTCGTGTCGCGGACCGACGCTTATATCTACAACGCTGTCAACATTGCCATTGCCGGCAATTTTACCGACGTGGTGCCGAATGAGGCGCAGCTGAATGCCGCCGCGGCGTTGATAGCCTGGCTGCTGCAGGAACTGAAGCTGCCGCTGGAGGCGGTCAAGGGCGTCAGTGAGTTCATCGTCACCGGCTCCCCTGGCCGTCAGTGGCTGAGCGGTCAGAATTACAAGCAGACTTTGCTAACCAAGATTCAGGCGATCAAGCCGGTCGGCGGCAGCGCGCCGCCCGCCTCCAGCGCGGAACTGGAGGCGCTGCGCAATCAGGTTAGAGACTTGAACGGTCAGCTGCAGGCGCGGCAGACGCAGCTTGATGGCCTCAACGCCCAGGTCGCCAGCCTGGCAGCACAGATCAAGGCGCGGCAAGATCAGGTGGACGCACTGTCGCGCCAGGTGCAGGAGAAGGACGGCCTGGTTGATGAGCTGAACGGCCAGATCATCGGCTTGCAGATGGAGGCAGACGACCTGCGGACGCAGTTGGCCGCGGCTTTGGCGGCCGGCGGTGGGCCGCGCGGCCCAGGCCTGCTGCCCGCGCCGGCGGTCAAGGATGTGATTGCGCAGCTCCCGCGCAAAGCGGGTTTCAAGTCACGCGATCTGGCGCAGGTCAAGGTGGTGGTCATCAATCACACGGCAGTCGATCCAACGGTGCCGGTGGAACGGATTGCGCAGCGGCACATGGACCGTTGGCCCGGCATCACCTACCATTACTACATTCTGGCCGATGGCGCCATTCTGCAGACCGGTAACCTGACCGAAAGCGTGGACGACCAGCAGGCGTGGCTTTTCACTGGCGTGCAGGTCTGCTTTGCCGGCAACTTCAACGCCGCCGCGCCGACCGAGGCGCAGCTCGACGCCGGCGCGCGGCTGTGCGCCTGGCTCTTGCAGCAGTTCAAGCTGCCGATCGAGGCGCTCAAGGGCGTGAGCGAATTCGTCGCGACCGCGTCGCCTGGCGCGCAGTGGCTGCAGGGCGCGGCCTACAAGAATACACTGGTGGCCAAGATCAAGGCGGTGCAGGCTAGTGTTCCGCCTGGCGACGCAGGCACGGGCGACGCCGACACAGCCGCCCTACGCGCCGAGAATGCGCGCCTCAAGCAGGACCTGGCCGCTGCGCAGACTGGCCTGGCCAACACGCAAGCCACGCTCAACAGCACCCAGGCGGCGCTGGCCGCGGCGCAGGCGCAGTTGACCGCAGCGCAGCAGAATGCCGCCCGCCTGCAAACCGCGCTGACTCAGGCGCAGGCGCAGGCGCAGACGCTGCAGGGACAAGTGGTCGCATTGCAAGGCCAGGTCAGTCCGCTGGTGCAGCAGGTGGGCGCGCTGCAGCAGGACAAGGCCGCGCTGCAGCAGCAGACGGCGGCTTTGCAAAAACAAATTCAGGACCTGCTGCGCGGCGCAAGCCCTCCTAGGCCAAGCAGCATCGAGAAGCCGGAATTTACGTACCTGGCGGATAAACTGCCCGTGAGCACGAAACCGGGCAATGTGTATGGCAAACGCCCGCGGTCGGCCATCACGCACATTGTGGTTCACCACACTGCGGCGCCGGCCGAGGTCGGGCCGGATCGGTTAGCAGCCTATCACGTCAACAGCCGTGATTGGCCTGGCATCGGTTACCACTTCTTTGTCGGCGCAGATGGCGTGCTCTATCAGACCAACGATTTGGAAACCGTCTCTTTTCAGACCGGCGGCCACAACAACTACAGCATGGGCGTTGTTTTCGCAGGCAATTTTACCGATGTGCCGCCGACGCCCATTCAGATCGAGCGCGGCGCGCATCTGATCGCCTGGCTGGCGCAGGAACTCAAGGTGCCCAACAGCCAGATCATGGGGCACAAGGAGATGCCCGATCAACAGACCGCCTGTCCTGGCAATCAGTGGACAGGCGGCCAGCAGTGGAAGAAACTCCTCTTCCAGCGCATTCAGAGCCGGCAGAGCGGCGAAAGCGCTGCGCCGGCGAAGTTCATTCGCCACTATCTCCTGCTGTGGTGGCGCAGCGCAACCTCTTGGGCCGAGCCTGACTATCAGAGCGCCGCGAAGTATATTGGGCGCTTCAACCCGACCGTGGGCTTTTCGCTCGACGAGGCTAAACTGGCGGAGTATGTCACCATCGTCGGCGGACCGGGCGGCACGCCTGGCGATGCGGAAGACAAGCTGCGCGCGGCGGGCGTCAAAGTTGAGCGCATCGCGGGCGCTGACTTTGCCGACACCAAGCGTCAGCTCGACAGCCTGGCCGACAGCGGGCGCAGGTTCCGAGCCTTCGATGTGGCGGGGTAGGGGAGACTGAAGAGGAGATCGAAGATTGGAGATTACAGATTACCGTGTCGCGCTGCCCGTTTTTGAAGGCCCGCTCGATCTCCTGCTGCACCTGATTGAGCGCGACGAGCTGGACATCACGGCGGTTTCATTGGGGCAGGTCACTGGTCAATACCTGGAGTACCTGGGGCAGCTGCAGGAAACCGTGGATGACACCCAGGGCGATGCGCTGGCCGATTTCCTGGTCGTGGCGGCAAAACTGCTCTGGATCAAGTCCAGGGCGCTGTTGCCCAAACCGCCCGCGCTTGTCGCTGATGAGGAAGACCCGGCCGAAACGCTGGCGCAGCAGCTGCGTGAGTACCGCCGTTTCAAGTTGGCCGCGCAAGATCTGCGCCAGCAGGAAGCAGCCCATCAACCGATGTACGTGCGGGGCGCGTTGACGCCGGTTATCGTGCGGCCGCCTGGGCCAGGCGAAGGCAACCTCTCCGCGCTGCTGAAGGCAGTCCAGCGCGCGCTCATCAGCCTGCCGCCCAGCCAACCGGCGGGAGCCGTGGTGACGCCGCTGCCTTTCACCGTTCACGACAAGATCGCCCTGATCATGGCACGCGTGCGTGCGCTGGCGCCCACCACGACCGGCGTCTATTTTACTGACCTCTTGGAGACTGCCAACTCCGCCGTAGAAATCGTGATCACCCTGTTGGCCGTGCTCGAATTGATGAAACAGCGCAAAGTGCGCGTCGAACAGACGGCCATGTTTGGCGAGATCACGATTGGAAATGCTGAACGAGGAACGCTGAACGAGGAACGCTGAACGAGGAACGCTGAACGA